>NZ_JACHJU010000008.1 GCF_014203795.1 Streptosporangium album
TGCGCAACCGGCTCAACCCGGCGACAGGGCTGCGGTTGCCTGCCACGCTGGTGTTCGACTACCCGACGCCGACCGTGCTGGCCGAGTTCCTGCTGGCCGAGCTGCTCGGCGAGGACGCGGACGTGACCATCCCCACGGCCGTGATCCCGGTGGCCGACGACCCGATCGTGATCGTGGGCATGGCCTGCCGCTATCCGGGCGGGATCAGCTCTCCCGAGGATCTGTGGCGGCTCGTCACCGAGGGCGGGGACGCGATCTCCGCCTTCCCGACGACGCGCGGCTGGAGCCATGCCTCGTTCTATCCCGGCACGGAGGGCCGAGCCGTCAACTACGTGCAGGCGGGTGGCTTCCTGCACGAGGCAGGGGAGTTCGACCCCGAATTCTTCGGGATCTCGCCGCGTGAGGCGCTGGCCATGGACCCGCAACAACGATTGCTGCTGGAGACCACCTGGGAGGCGATCGAGCGGACCGGGATCGACCCGACCTCGCTGCGCGGCAGCCGCACCGGGGTGTTCGCCGGCGTGATGTACCACGACTACGCGGACAGCATGTCCTTCCCGCCCGAGGTGATGGGCTTCATGGCCACCGGAACCGCCGGTGGGGTCGCGAGCGGCCGGCTGTCCTACACCCTGGGGCTGGAAGGCCCTGCGGTGACGGTGGACACCGCGTGCTCGTCGTCGCTGGTGGCGATGCACCTGGCGGCGCAGGCGCTGCGCGGCGGCGACTGCTCGCTGGCGCTGGCCGGTGGCGTGACCGTGCTGGCGACCGCGAGGCCGTTCATCGACTTCGGGCAGGGCGGGCTGGCCGCCGACGGCCGCTGCAAGTCCTACTCGAACGCGGCCGACGGCGCGGGCTGGTCCGAGGGCGTGGGCATGCTGGTGCTGGAGCGGCTGTCGGACGCGCGGCGCAACGGGCACCGAGTCCTGGCGGCCGTGCGCGGGTCCGCGGTCAATCAGGACGGCGCGTCCAATGGTCTGACGGCGCCGAACGGTCCGTCTCAGCGGCGGTTGATCCGGCAGGCGCTGGCCAGTGCCAGGCTCACCCCCGCTGATGTGGACGCCGTCGAGGGGCACGGGACCGGAACCGTCCTGGGTGACCCGATCGAGGCGCAGGCCCTGCTGGCTGCCTACGGTCAGGACCGTGATCGGCCGCTGCTACTGGGGTCGATCAAGTCGAACATCGGGCACACGCAGGCCGCCGCCGGCGTGGCCGGAGTGATCAAGATGGTCATGGCGATGCAGCATGGGGTTCTGCCCAGGACGCTGCATGTCGACGAGCCGTCGTCGCACGTCGACTGGACCTCGGGAGCGGTACGCTTGCTGACCGAGCCGACGGAGTGGCCGCAGACCGGCCGTCCACGCCGGAGCGGTGTGTCGTCGTTCGGGATCAGCGGCACCAATGCGCACGTGATCCTTGAGCACATCCAAGCTCCGGAGGCGGAAGCGTCGCCGATGCCGGGCGGTGCCGTGCCGGTGCTGGTGTCGGGCCGGTCGGCGGAGGCGTTGCGGGCACAGGCCGAGCGGCTCGCGTCGTACCTGGACGGCGAGCCCGGCCTGGGGCTGGGCGACGTGGCGTTCTCGCTGGCGACGACGCGGTCGGCGTTCGAGCACCGGGCGGCCGTGGTGGCCGCCGACCTCCAGGACGCGGTCACCGGCCTACGGGAGCTGGCCGAGGACCGGCCGGGCGCGGGAGTGCCGCGTGGACTGGCCGCGCCCGAGCCGAAGCTTGCGGTGCTGTTCACCGGTCAGGGCAGTCAGCGGGCCGGGATGGGCCGGGAGTTGTACGAGCGGTTCCCGGTGTTCGCGCGGGCTCTGGATGAGGTGATCGCCGAGTTCGACCCGACGCTGTTCACCGAGACGGAACTGCTGGACCAGACCGGACGGGCGCAGCCGGCGCTGTTCGCGCTGGAGACGGCGCTGTTCCGGCTCGTCGAGTCGTGGGGTGTACGGCCCGCGGCATTGGCCGGCCACTCCATCGGGGAGATCACGGCGGCCCATGTGGCCGGGGTGCTGTCCCTGAAGGACGCGTGCACGCTCGTGGCGGCGCGGGCGCGGTTGATGCAGGCGCTTCCCGCCGGTGGGGCGATGGTGGCGGTGCGGGCGTCCGAGGAGGAGATCGCCGGGCTGCCCTACGAGGTGTCGATCGCCGCGGTGAACGGCCCGTCGTCCACCGTGATCGCCGGTGGAGAAGGGCCGGTGCTGGAGGCGGCCGCTGCTCTGGAGGAGCGGGGTTTCATAACGAAGCGGTTGCGGGTGTCGCATGCTTTCCATTCGCCGCTGATGGACCCGATGCTGGAGGAGTTTCGGGTGGTCGCCGAGACGCTGACCTATGACCGGCCACGGATCCCGATCGTGTCCACACTCACTGGGGAGCTGTCTGAGCAGGTGTGCTCGCCGGACTACTGGGTGGACCAGGTCCGCCGGGCCGTACGGTTCGCCGATGGGGTGCGGGCTCTGCACCGGCAGGGGATCACGGCCTACCTGGAGCTCGGCCCGGACGGGGTGCTGACCGCGATGGCTCAGGACACCCTGGACGACGCGGATCCGGTGATGGTGCCGGTGCTGCGCAAGGATCGGGACGAGCAGAGCGCGGTCATGGCCGCGCTGGCGAGGCTGCACGTGCACGGGGTGCCGGTGGACTGGAAGGCGGCGCTTCACGGCTTCCGCCGGGTCGAGTTGCCGACGTACGCGTTCCAGCACCGGCGTTTCTGGCCTGAATCGGCAGGCCCGCGGGTGGGGAACATGGCCGCCACCGGGCTGGCGGCGGCCGGGCATCCGCTGCTCGGCGCCACGGTCGGGCTGGCCGATTCGGATGAAGTGGTGCTGACCGGGCGTATTTCGCTGGAGTCGCACCCGTGGCTGGCCGATCATGCGGTGGCCGGAACGGTGATCTTCCCGGGCACCGGCTTCCTGGAGCTCGCCATCAGGGCGGGTGACCAGGTCGGCTGCGACCTGGTCGAGGAGCTGGTGCTCGCCGCTCCGCTGGTTCTCGGTGAGGACGCCGCGGTGGCGATCCAGATCTCGGTGAGTGCGCCGCAGGAGACCGGGCGCCGCAGCCTGAGCATCCACACCGGTGACGGCACAGCCTGGGTACGGCACGCCACCGGCACGCTCGCTCCCGACGGCAGGACCCCGGCGCCGTTCGACACCGCGGTCTGGCCCCCGCACGGCGCGGCCCCGATCGAGCTCGACGGCCTCTACGAGGAGCTGACCACCCGAGGCCTGGACTACGGTCCGGTGTTTCAGGGCCTGCGGTCGGCCTGGCGCGGCACGGGCGGCGAAGTCTTCGCCGAGGCCGCCCTGCCCGAGGCGGCTGCGTCAACCGCCGGCTCATACGGCCTGCACCCGGCCCTGCTCGACGCCGCGCTGCACACGGTCACGTTCGCCGGGCTGCAAGGTGAGGGCGGCATGCTGCCGTTCTCGTGGGGTGAGGTGTGCCTGCACGCGGGCGGCGCCGCCCTGCTGCGTATCCGGCTGACGAAGGCGGGCGACGACTCGGTCGAGCTCACGGCGGTAGACCTGTCCGGAGAGCCCGTGCTGTCGGCCCGCTCGCTCACCCTACGACCCTTCACTCCCGACCAGGTCAGCGGCCGGGAGGTGGAACGGGACTCGCTGTTCGGCCTGGACTGGACTCAGATGCAGGAGACGGAGCCACGCTTGACCGCGGTCGAACTGACCGGAGACCTCGACCCGGTCCCGGACGTGGTCACGGTCACCATCGGTTCGGCCGACCAGGAAAGCACGCTGGAGTCGACGCACGAACTGGTCGCGCGAGTCCTGGGCCTGCTGCAGACGTGGCTGGCCGATGAGCGATTCGAGGCTTCCCGTCTGGTGTTCGTCACCCGGGACGCCGTCGAGGCGCGGGAAGGCGACGCGGTCACCGATCTGGCGGCTGCGGCGGTGTGGGGTCTGGTGCGGTCGGCTCAGTCGGAGAATCCTGGCCGGTTCGTGCTGGTGGACGTCGACGTACAGGAGTTCACGCTGCCGGCGCTGGACGAGCCGCAGATGGCGCTGCGCGACGGTGACGTGTGGGTTCCCCGCTTGGCGCGGGTGACGCAGGCCGAGAGCCGGACCTGGGCTCCTGAAGGCACGGTGCTGATCACGGGTGGGACCGGTGGGCTGGGTGCGCAGTTCGCGCGCCACGTGGTGGCCGAGCGCGGGGTACGGCATGTGCTGCTGGCCAGCCGGAGAGGGCTGGACGCTCCGGGTGCGGTGGAGCTGCGGGCCGAGCTGATCGCGCACGGGGCCGACGTCACGGTCGTGGCGTGTGACCTGGCCGATCGGGATGCGGTGGCGGAGCTGCTGACGCAGGTGGACGCCGCGCACCCGCTGACCGCGGTGATCCACACGGCGGGCGTGCTGGATGACGGGACGGTCGCCTCTTTGACGCCGGAGCGGTTGGCTTCGGTGCTGCGACCCAAGGCCGATGCGGCCTGGCATCTGCACGAGCTGACCCGGGATCTGGACCTGGCGGAGTTCGTGCTGTTCTCGTCGCTTGCCGGGGTGATGGGCAACGCGGGACAGGGCAACTACGCCGCCGCCAACGTCTTCCTGGACGCGCTGGCCCAGTATCGGCGGGCGGCGGGTCTGCCCGCGTTGTCGCTGGCGTGGGGCGCCTGGACCCAGGAGGTCGGGCTGACCGGCACGCTGAGCGATGCGGAGATGGCGCGGCTCGCGCGTGCGGGGATGCCTCCGCTGTCGGTGGAGCAGGGCCTGGCGCTGTTCGAGGCCGCCACCCGAGTGCCGCGGCCTGTGGTGATCCCGGTCCGGCTGGAGCCGGCGGCGCTGCGCGCACGCGCTGCCGTACCGGCGTTGCTTCGTGGTCTGGTGCGGGGCATCCGGCGGTCGGCGGTATCCGGTTCGCTGGTGGCCGCGACGTTGCTGCAGCGGCTGGCTCCGCTCGAAGCGGACCGGCGCACCGAGCTCCTGATGGATCTGGTGCGCACCGAGGCGGCCGCAGCGCTGGGCTACGCCTCCCCGGAGATGGTGGGGGTGCGGCGGGAGTTTCGCGAGCTGGGCTTCGACTCGCTCATCGCGGTGGAGTTCCGCAACCGCCTCAACTCGGTGACAGGGCTGCGGTTGCCGGCCACGCTGGTGTTCGACTACCCGACACCGGCCGTGCTGGTGGACTTCCTGCTGGCCGAGCTGCTCGGGGAGGACGTCGGCGTGACCGTCCCCGTGCCTGCGGTCCCGGTGGCCGACGACCCCGTCGTGATCGTGGGCATGGCGTGCCGCTTCCCCGGTGGGGTCACCTCACCGGATGAGCTGTGGCGACTGCTGTCAGAAGGCGGCGACGGGATCGGTGAGTTCCCGTCGGACCGGGGCTGGGACCTGGGTGCTCTGTACAACCCGGATAGGGAGAGCCGGGGGACCAGCTACGCCCGCGAGGGAGGCTTCCTGGAGAGCGCCACGCAGTTCGATCCCGGATTCTTCGGGATCTCGCCGCGTGAGGCGCTGGCGATGGACCCGCAGCAGCGGTTGCTGCTGGAGGCGTCGTGGGAGGCGATCGAGCGGTCCGGAACGGACCCGGTGTCACTGCGCGGGAGCCGTACCGGTGTCTTCGCCGGAATCTTCTACCACGACTACGGCATGAGCGCCCAGTTCCCGCCCGAGGCGATGGGCTTCGTCGGCACAGGCACCGCCGGAAGCGTCGCGACCGGCCGCATCTCCTACACCCTGGGCCTGGAGGGGCCTGCGGTGACGGTGGACACCGCGTGCTCGTCGTCGCTGGTGGCGCTGCATCTGGCGGCGCAGGCACTGCGGTCGGGTGAGTGCGACCTGGCGCTGGCGGGCGGCGCGACCGTCATGGCGACGCCGGGGGCGTTCATCGAGTTCAGCACCCAGGGCGGGCTCTCACCCGATGGCCGGTGCAAGGCGTACGCGGACGCGGCCGACGGGGTGAGCTGGTCCGAGGGGGTGGGCATGCTGGTGCTGGAGCGCCTCTCCGACGCCCAGCGCAACGGCCATGAGGTGCTCGCGATCGTGCGCGGCTCCGCGATCAACCAGGACGGCGCGTCCAACGGCCTGACCGCGCCGAACGGGCCGTCGCAGCAGCGGGTGATCCGGCAGGCGCTGGCCGGTGCCGGACTGACCACCGCCGAGGTGGACGCGGTCGAAGGGCACGGGACCGGGACCACGTTGGGTGACCCGATCGAGGCGCAGGCGCTGCTTGCCACGTATGGTCAGGATCGGGAGCGTTCTCTGTTGCTCGGTTCGGTGAAGTCGAACATCGGCCACACGCAGGCCGCAGCCGGCGTCGCTGGTGTGATCAAGATGGTCATGGCGATGCGGCACGGGGTGCTGCCCAGAACACTCCATGTCGACGCGCCGTCCTCGCACGTGGACTGGTCGGCCGGTGCGGTGGAGGTGCTGGACGAGGCCACCGAATGGCCGGAGACCGGCCGTCCGCGCCGCGCGGGTGTGTCGTCGTTCGGCCTCAGCGGCACCAACGCCCACGTGATCCTGGAGCAGGGTCCGCAGGTTGTGGCGTCTTCTGGTACGGCCGGCGGTGTGGTGCCGTGGGTGGTGTCGGGAAAGACCGAGGAGGCGTTGCGCGCACAGGCGAGCCGTCTGATGTCGCACCTCGCCAACCGTGATGAGCTGGCACCGGTCGACACGGCGTTCTCGCTGGCCACGACGCGGTCGGTGTTCGAGCACCGTGCGGTGGTGATTGGCGGGGAGCTGCTGGCCGGTCTGGGTGCGGTCGCGGCCGGTGAGCCCAGGGCCGGGGTCGTGCGGGGTGTGGCCGACGTCGATGGGAAGTCGGTGTGGGTGTTCCCTGGTCAAGGGGCGCAGTGGGTGGGGATGGGTCGGCGGCTGCTGGAGGAGTCGCCGGTGTTCGCGGGGCGGATGGCGGAGTGTGCGGCGGCTCTTGAGCCGTTCGTGAACTGGTCGTTGCTGGAAGTGATCCGCGGGGGCGACTTGGACAGGGTGGATGTGGTCCAGCCGGTGTCGTGGGCGGTGATGGTGTCGCTGGCGGCGGTGTGGGAATCGCTCGGCCTGCACCCCGATGCGGTGGTTGGGCATTCGCAGGGTGAGATCGCCGCAGCCGTGGTGGCGGGCGGTCTGTCGCTGTCCGATGGGGCTCGGGTGGTGGCCTTGCGGAGCCGTCTGATCGGGGAGCGGCTGGCCGGGCTGGGGGCGATGGCGTCGGTGGCGCTGCCGGTGGAGCAGGTGGAGGAGCGGCTCGCGGCCTGGGGTGGCCGGGTGTCGGTCGCGGCGGTCAACGGCCCCACATCTGTGGTCGTGGCGGGTGAGGTTGGGGCCGTTGAGGAGTTGCTCGGGCAGCTCGATGGGGTGCGGGTGCGGCGGATCGCGGTGGATTACGCCTCGCATTCGGCGCAGGTGGACCAGATTCGGGAAGAGCTGGCTCAGGTGCTGGCGGAGGTGTCGCCGCGGCGGGTGCGGGTGCCGATGCTCTCGACGGTGACCGGCGGGTGGCTGGAAGGCCCGGAGCTTGATGCCGCCTATTGGTGTGAGAACCTGCGCCGCACGGTGGGTTTTGCTCCGGCGGTGGGGCAGTTGCTGCAGCAGCGGCATCGGGTGTTCGTCGAGGTGAGTCCGCATCCGGTGCTGACGGTCGGCATCGGGGAGTGCGTGGACGAGGCCGGTGTGGAGGCTGTGATCGCGGGCACGCTGCGCCGCGACGACGGCGGCCTGGACCGGATGCTGACCTCGGCGGCCGAACTGTTCGTCCGCGGAGCCGAGGTGAACTGGCAGAGTGTGCTGGCCGGTGGGCGCCGGGTGGATCTGCCCACCTACGCCTTCCAGCACCGGCGCTACTGGCCAGAGCCCGGCGGCGTCTTCGCCCGGCGCGCGGCCGACCCGCTGGACGCGGAGTTCTGGGCCAGCATCGAGCGCGAGGACTTCGGAACCCTGGCAGCCAGGCTGGACGTCGAGGAGGACACGCTCAGCGAGGTCCTCCCGGCACTGACGTCGTGGCGCCGGACCCGGCGCGAGGCCTCCGTCGCCGACTCCTGGCGATACCGCGTCACCTGGAAGCCGCTGACCAGCCTTCCCGCCACGGTCGTGCCAGGCTCCTGGCTGATCGTCGTCCCCGAGGAGCTGGAAGGCGACCCCTGGGTGGAGGCCGTGGTCCAGATCTTCGAGGCGGCCGTACGGTTGGACGTATCCGAGCCGGACCGGGCCGCGCTCGCCGACCAAGTGCGCGAGCGCCTCGGCTCGCAGACGGCACCCGCTGGAGTGGTGTCGCTCCTGGCACTGGGTGAGGCCGCCGAGACAGGTGTCACGGACGCGTCGGCGCTCACGATGACGCTGTTGCAGGCGCTCGGTGATGCCGGTGTCGACGCGCCGTTGTGGTGCCTCACGATGGGCGCCGTCTCGATCGGCCAGTCCGACATGGAGCCGAGCCCGGCCCAGGCAGGCGTCTGGGGTCTCGGCCGGGTGGCAGCCCTGGAGCACCCGCACAGATGGGGTGGCTTGATCGACCTTCCCCAGACGCTGGACGAGCAGGCGTTGACCTGGCTGGCGGGCATCCTCACCGTCCCGGACTCCGAGGATCAGGTGGCGATCCGCTCGACCGGGGCGTACGGCCGCAGGCTGGCCCATGCCCCGTACCAGGGTGCCGACGCCACGCCGGCACCGGGTGGCACGGTCCTGATCACCGGTGGTACGGGCGCGCTCGGCGCCCACGTGGCCAGGTCGCTGGCCGCCCGGGGCGTCGACCGGCTCGTGCTGACCAGCAGGCGAGGGATGGACGCCGACGGAGCCGCCGAGCTGTGCGACGAGCTGACCGGCCTGGGCGCCCAGGCGTCCGTCGTGGCCTGCGACGCGGCCGACGCGGATGCCCTCGCCACCGTCCTGGCCGACCACCAGCCGACCGGGGTGGTCCACGCCGCCGGCATCGGCCCGGCGAACACCCTGGACCGGCTGGACACCGCCGAGCTGGCCGAGGTGATGCGGGCCAAGGTCGTCGGCGCGCTGAATCTCGACGCGCTGCTGGCCGACCGCGAGCTCGACTTCTTCGTCCTGTTCTCCTCGATCGCCGGGACCTGGGGCAGCGGCGGCCAGGCGGCCTACGCCGCCGCCAACGCCGCCCTCGACGCGCTGGCCGGCCAGCGGCGGGCACGGGGACTGGTCGCGACCTCGGTGGCCTGGGGTGCTTGGGCCGGCGACGGCATGGTCGCCGACGACGGGGTCCAGGACTATCTGGCCAGGCGCGGCATCCGTGCCATGGAGCCAGGAGCCGCGGTGACCGCGCTGTGGCGGGCGGTCACGCACCAGGACGCGACCGTGGCGGTCGCGGACATCGCCTGGGAGCAGTTCGGCGCGACGTTCACGGCCGTACGGCACAGCGCCCTGCTCGGCGACCTGCCCGAGGTCCGGAGCCTCAGGCAGGCCCCTCAGGCGACGGAGACGTTCCTGGAGCGGCTGCGTGACCTCGGCGAGGAGCAGCAGCTCGAAACCTTGCGGAAGCTGGTGCGGCAGCATGTGGCCGTGGTCCTGGGCCACAGCGACGCATCGGCTGTCGATGTCGGCCGTGACTTCGCCGAGCTGGGCTTCGACTCGCTCATCACGACGGAACTGCGCAACAGCCTCGTCAAGGTGCTCCGGCTGGAGTTCTCGCCGGTGGTGGTCTTCGACAACAACAACGTGGCCGGCCTCGCCAGGTGGCTGCGGGAGGAACTGTTCAAGCGGCCGGGCGGTCAGAGCCGTGCCAGCGACGACGGCGTCAGCACATTGTTCCGCGAAGCCGTCCGCTCCGGCAAGGTGACGGAGGCGTTCAACCTGCTCCACGCGGTGGCGCAGGTCCGGCCCAAGAGCGACGATCTCTCACACGTGCCCCGGCCGGTGACGCTGGCAGAGGGGCCGGGAGGGCCTCGCCTGATCTGCGTGAGCTCCTCCACCGTCGGAGCGGGCGTCCACCAGTACGCCCGGCTGGCCGCGCGGTTCCGCGGGGTCAGGCACGTCTCGGCGGTTCCCCTGCTCGGTTACGCGCCCGGCGAGAGCCTGCCCGCCACCGGCGACACGGCTCTCGCGATCCTCACGGAGAGCATCCTGCGGGCCGCGGCGGGCGAGCCGTACGTGCTGGTCGGTCACTCGGCCGGTGGCAACCTCGCCCACGACGCGGCCGGGGTCCTGCAGCATGCGGAGAACCCGCCGGTGGCACTGGTCATGATGGACTCGTTCGACGCGCGCACGGTCGGGGACTCGCACGCTCTGACCGGCCAGGTCATGGCACAGTTGCTGCTGACAGAGGCGGCGCTCGGCGACTTCACGAGCAATGAGCTGTCCGCGATGGCCCACTGGCACGCCATCGCCTCCGGCCTGAAGGCGGGAGACATGACGGTGCCGGTGCTGTTCATGCAGTGCACGGAGCCCTTCGCCCCGGCCGAACCCGGGGCGGACTACTGGCGATCGACGCCGTTCGACCCCTCGCACGCCGTGCGGACCGTGGCGGCGAACCACTTCTCGATGCTCACCGACCAAGTCGGGGAAACGGCGCGGATCATCGAGGACTGGCTCAGGGGATCTCGCGGTTGAAGGTCCGGGTGCCCCACCAGAGCGACAACCCGGTCATCGCCAGAAGTACGGCACCGCCGATGACGACGGGCTGGAAGGCGTAGTGAACGTTGAAGGCCGCCCGCGATAGGTCCGCGACCCAGGTCAACGGGTTGAAGCGCGACAGGATGTACAGCCACTCGGGAGCCAGATCGCGCGTGATGGGCACCAGGATGCCGGAAAGGAGCGACAGCGGTAGCAGGCATGAGCTGATCACCGCGGTGAAGGTCGGCTCGCGCCTGGCCAGCAGGGCCAGCGTGATCGAGCAGGCGGTGAGCATGAGGGTGATCAGCGCTCCGACAGCCAGGGCGAGCACGATGCCGACGACGGTGATCCGCAGGTCGAAGAGCAGCCAGGCCACCACGAACACCAGCAGGCTCTGCACCGCTGTCTGGAGCACGTACACCACGACCTTGCCGAGCAGCAGAGCCGTACGGCTGGCCGGGGTGACCCTCATGCGCTCCAGCACCCCACTGCGCAGGTCGTTCAGCAGCCGGTACCCGCTGAACGCGCTGCTCATGAGCACCAGGTAGATCGTGATGGACGGCGTCAGAACCATCCAGGCGTCTTCGACCGGCAGACTCGGCGAGTTCTTCAGCGCTCCGGCCATCAGCGGGGTGAAGAGCAGCAGCCAGGCGATGGGCTGCGCGAGATCCAGGGCCAGGCCGGTCAGGGACCGGCTCACGAGGCGCAGTTCGCTCCTGACGATCAACGCTGTGTCGCGGATCATGGGTCACATCCCTGTGGAGTTGGCGTCGTCACGGAAACTGCGGCCGGTCAGCAGGAGGAAGATGTCGTCGAGGGTCGGCTGAACGACCTGGATCGACATCGTGGGGATCTGCGCGAAGTCCAGGGCGCGGATCAGGTGGGGGAGCATGACATCCGCCTTCGGCACCTGGAACCGCACGCTGTCACCGACGACGAAGAGGTTGCTCGCGTCGGCGAGGCGCTCGGTGACGGCGACCGCGGAGGGGATCAGCTCGATCGGCACCGTGATCTCGACCCGGTGCCCGGCCACCTTCGCCTTGAGCGCCTCCGGGGTGCCCTCCGCGATGATCCGCCCGTGGTCGATGATGATCACCCGGTCGGAGAAGGCGTCGGCCTCTTCGAGGTAGTGCGTCGTGACGAACACCGTGGTGCCCAGTTCGGAGCGCAACCTGTGGACGCGCCTCCACAGGGCCGCCCTGCTCTGCGGGTCCAGCCCGGTCGTCGGCTCGTCGAGGAAGACGACGGGAGGCGAGTGGACGAGCCCGAGGGCGATGTCCAGGCGGCGGCGCTGGCCGCCCGAGAGCGTCTTGACGAGCCGTTTGCGCAGCTCGGTCAGGTCGAGCTGCTCCATCACCTCGCCGGCGCGGCGCCGAGCCTCAGCCCTGGACATCCCGTAGAGCTGCCCCTGCAGCTCGATCTCCTCGTGAACCCGGTGCTCGCCGTTGGTCCCGCCGCCCTGGGCGACGTAGCCGATGCGCCTGCGGACGCCCGCCGGATCGGCCAGGAGGTCGTGGCCGGCTACCGTCGCGGTGCCGGCGGTCGGCCTGATCAGCGTCGTGAGCATCCGGAAGGACGTGGTCTTACCCGCTCCGTTGGGGCCCAGCAAGGTGACACCCTCACCCGCCGGCACATCGATGTCGACGCCCTTGACCGCGTCGATCCGCTGACCGCCGGACTTGAAACTCCGCGCCAGTCCACGGGTCGTGATCATGGCTCCGCCTTTCTCCGCAGATGGCAAGCGGAATGACCCTAGACAGCGCGGAGCCGGGAAATCCCCGGAGTTTCTAGTGATTTCGCGAGTCGTGGCCGGGTTTAACTGGTCCGGGCGGGTATTCATCGCGATGAAGGGACCAACGGATCGTGACTATCGCGGACGACGTAAGCACCCTGTGGATCCGTCGATATCATCCGGCGACGAGAGCGGGCACGCGCCTGGTGTGCTTCCCGCACGCGGGCGGATCCGCCACCTTCTTCCACCCGGTCTCGGCCACGTTCTCACCGAAGGCCGATGTGGTGGCCCTGCAGTATCCCGGGCGGCAGGACCGGCTGCGAGAGCCGTGCGTCAACGACATCGGCACGCTGGCGGATCGGATCGTCGACGAGCTCGTCAGGCTGCCGGAGCGGCCGACGGTCTTCTTCGGACACAGCATGGGGGCGGTAATCGGCTTCGAGGTGGCCTGCCGCCTCGAAGACAAGGGCGTCAACGCGCCCCACACCCTGATCGCCTCGGGACGCCGCGGGCCGTCCACCCTGCGGGACGAGGCGGTGCACCGGCGCGACGACGACGGCATCATCGCCGAGCTGAAGCTGCTGAACGGCACGGAGGCCGGAGTACTCGGCGACGAGGAGATCCTCCGGATGGCGCTGCCCGCGCTCCGGGGTGACTACGAGGCGATCGAGACCTACCGCGGCGATCCTGAACAACGCCTGCGTGCCGCGATCACCGTGCTGACCGGTGACGCCGACACGAAGACGACGGTCGATGAGGCGCGGGCCTGGAGCCGGCATACGGAAGGGCGCTTCCGCATCAAGGTGTTCCCCGGCGGACACTTCTTCCTCATCCCGCACAAGCAGGCGATGAACAGGGAGATCGCCCTGGAACTCGGGGTGTGACGATGAACGACGTCGGCCTGCCCGTCCTGGGAGCGCGAGGGTGCCTGGGCCGG
Organism: Streptosporangium album; assembly: GCF_014203795.1. NCBI lineage: Bacteria > Bacillati > Actinomycetota > Actinomycetes > Streptosporangiales > Streptosporangiaceae > Streptosporangium > Streptosporangium album. The sequence continues at coordinate 13,175 of NZ_JACHJU010000008.1, forward strand.
CTGAACCCGCTGATCCGCCAGGTACGCGACAACGGCCCCGTCAGCCGGGTGCGTACCGTCACCGGCGACGAGGCGTGGCTGGTGACCCGGCATGCCGAACTCAAGCAGTTGCTCATGGACAGCCGCCTCGGGAACACCCACCCCGATCCGCAGAACAGGCCGCGGTATCTGGACAACGTGCTGCTGGACCTGCTGGTGTCCGACCAGGATCCGGCGGCGGCGCGCCAGTTCCACCTCGACTTCCGGGCGCAGCTCACGCCGCACTTCTCCGCCGCACGCATGTCCGGCCTGCGGGCGCGCGTCGGCGCCGTGGTCGACGAGCTCCTCGGCGACGTCCTCGCCGAGCCGTCGCCGGTGGACATGCACAACGCGTTCTCGCTGCCGCTCTCCTACCAGATCCTGTGCGACCTGATCGGCATCGCCGACAGGGACGAGTACATGGCGGTGCTCCATCCGGCCGGCAACGTCGGGGCCGAATCGGACAGCGTGGGAGGGCTCTACGACTATCTGGTACGGCTGGCAGGGCGCAAGCGCGAGCAGCCGGGCGACGACCTGGCCTCGGCGCTGTGCGCGGCGGGACACCCCGACGAGACCGTCGCCCTGCTTCTGGTCGCCGTGACCATGTCGTACCTGGTCACCCCGCACGGCATCAGCGCGGCGATCGGGCTGTTCGCGATGAACCCCGGCCAGCACAAGCTGGTGGCCGACGATCCGCGGCTGCTGCCCGGCGCCGTGGAGGAGACGCTGCGGCTGAGCAAGTTCAGCGAATCCATGGTGCCGCGGTACGCCAACGCCGACATCGACATCGCCGGGGTCACGATCCGCGCCGGTGACCTCGTGCTGTGCGACCACGGCTCCGTCGGGTTCGACGACCGGGTCTTCAGCGATCCTGAACGCTTCGATGTCACCCGCGCCCCCAACCCCCACCTGGTGTTCAGCCACGGGATCACCTACTGTATCGGCGCCCCGCTGGCTCGGCTGGAGATCCACGAGGTGCTGGCCAGGCTCCTGCCCCGGCTGCCCGTCATGCGACTGGCGATCCCGGTCGACGAGATCCAGCTCTACGGCGACCTGGGTGAGGGGCAACTCGGCGGCGGCATCGCCCATCTGCCGATCGCCTGGGACTGAAAAGGGGCCGGTCTTCGCTCGGAAGCGGCGAAGACCGGCCCCATTTCCCTGCCTCAGGATCCGGGAGGTACGAACTCCGTGTAGATCTCACGCGCTGACTGCTGCCTGTCCTCCTGGGCGGATCGAAGGTCTGTGATCACGTACATGCGCTGCAGCCATCGATCCATTCCGTCGTATCGGGCCGTGAACGGAGCTCGGCCGTGTACCGCCCGCCGGTTGTCGACCACGAGCAGATCGCCCTCATCGAGATACGCGTACTTGAGGTGCTTCTCCGCGGCCTCCCTGGCGTCCCGCAGGGCTGTCCTCGCCTTCTCGTTCAGCCCTTCCATGAGGTCGGGATCGAAAATCATCAGCGGATCCCACGGATCGCCCGACAGCACGGGCAGCACCGGGCCGTTGCCCTTGCACTCGTCGCTGTTGCCGAACGAATAGTCGATGCCCGTCCGGAAATCCGCCGCGAACAGGGCGGCACGGGATCTCGGCGGCAGCTCGCCCAGCAGCATGCGGGTGCCGGAGACGAGAGTGGCCGCCTGCTTGTGGTGGTCGGGACGGATGCAGTAAAGCAGCAGGTAATCGGGCAGATAGGGGTGGAACGCGGTCTCCGTGTGCAGGTCCAAAAGGATCGTCGAGCTCTCCGAGGAGAGCCTTTCCGCATTGCCCGGCGTCGGGCACATGTTCTGGAACAGCTCCCCGTCCTTCTCCTGTGCGTAGGAGATCGGCTCTCCCAGAGCGCACCCCAGCACGGCGAGCCACAGTTCGCTGGCGAAAGTCCTCTTCTCCATCGACCGCCATGAGCTCGGCGGCGTGAGAGGCGTCTTCGGGTCCGGCGGCAGCCCGCGGATCAGGAGGGCGCCGAAATCGTTCGAGCGCCGGCGGAAGTCGATGATCGCGTTCCTGACGGAGCGGGGCAGCTCGTGATAGATCAACTCCGCGTGGGTGAGGAACTCCTCCGGCTGCGCGTAGGGGTCGATGTCGAGCTTGGCCAGTGCCTCGGCCAGCCGGGGCACGTCACGCACGTCGACGACCGGCGCCCCCTCGATCTCCGTGAGGCGAGTCGGCGAGGTGGCCCGGGTGATGCCGGGGCTTCCCGCCGCCATGGCCTGCTCGACGGCATCCGCCTGGACGGCGGCGCCGTTCCCCGCCAACCACGAGAGCGTGCCGGCGAAGAGCCGGGCGTTGTCGTCGCAGCCCCAGAAGGGGAGGGCGAAGAGGTCGGAGTCACCGATCACCGCCACCCTGCCACGGCCGTGTTCGGCGACGGCGACGACGGTCTGTCCGTCTGGGCCGGACAGCAGGGGTACGGCGGCCGCCTCGAAGGTGTCGAGGGCGCTTCCGCCCCAGACGAGCACCTTCTCGACGCCCTCCAGGATCGGGTGCGGCCGAATCGGGGCGCAGGTGACCCTGCGGGTGCTCAGGCGGTGGTCCGTGACCTGGATTCCGAACGGTTTCAGGAGGCCGTTGAGGTCGGCCGACGGGTGCCTGCCCGGTTCGTCGCCGAGGATGAGTGCCGCTCCGCCCTCGGATATCCACTCCCGGAACAGCTCGATCTCCGCTCCCGTGAACTCCTCGCGCGGGTGGGCGATGATGAGGACGTCGCAGGCCGGCAGAGTCTCCTGGCGCCACGACCGCGTGATGGCGTTCGCCGTGCTCCCGAACATGGCCAGCGTGAGGTCGGCCAGGTGCCCGTAGTAGGCCTGATCCGGATTCTCCCGAGCCAGTTCCGCAGCACGTGCGGCGTCGATCGTCCAGCGTTCGCCGTGGGCCTCGTCGTATGCGAATGTGGGCACTCCGCGTCCCTTTCCGTAGGTCATATCCGGGTACGCAGCGTCGCCCGACCGTCCGCGTAGAACTCGCGGATCTTGCCGATCACGAAGTCCTGGTCCGATTCGGACAGCGCCGGGTCGGTGGGAAGATAGAGGCCATCGGCCGCGTAGCGGGCGGCGTTCAGCGACGTCCAGCCGGGGTCGAAGTACATCGGCTGGCGGCTCATGGGCTGGAAGAACACTCGGGTCTCGATGCCCGAGTCCGCCAGGAACTCCCGCAGCTCCTCCCGCCGCTCCGCCCGGATGTCGTACATCCACAGGACGTCGCGCGGCGGCATGAGGGTGATCCCGTCTATGCCGTCGAGCCCCTGGTCGTAGTGGCTCTCGATGCGCTTGCGGATATCGAGGATCTCCTCGATCCGCTCCAGTTGGGCCAGGGCGACCGCAGCCTGCATATTCGTCATGCGGAAGTTGTAGGCCAGTTTCTTGTGGATGAAGTTGTGTTCCTTGGTGAAGGCCATGCCGCGCAGGTGGGTCATCTGCCGGGCCAGCCGCTCGCTGTCGGTGACGCAGACGCCGCCCTCGCCGGCAGTGATGATCTTGTTGGCGTACAGCGAGAAGCACGCCACGTCGCCGACCGGGCGCACGCCGATCGCCTCCGCGGAGTCCTCGACCACGCGCAGGTTGTACTCGTAGGCCACGTTCATGATCGCGTCCATGTCGCACCGCCGGCCGTAGACGTGCACCGGCATGATGGCCTTGGTCCGCGGCGTGATCTTCTCCTCGATCAGCGACACGTCGATGTTGAGGTCGTCGGCGCAGTCCACGAACACCGGCACCGCACCCGTGTAGCTGACCGCCCAGGCCGTGGCGACCATGGTGAACTCCGGCACCAGGACCTCGTCGCCTGGGCCGACTCCCAGGGCGCGCAGCGCGAGGGTGAGCGCGGTCGTGCCGGAGGAGCACGCGACGCCGTACGAGAAGCCGTTGTACTGAGCGAACTCCTCCTCGAATCGTCCGACGAAAGGGCCCTGCGAGGATATCCAGCCGGAATCGACGGCCTCGTTGAGGTACTGCAGTTCCCGTCCGGTGAGGTACGGCTTCGACACGTGATATTTGAACGCCATTGTTTCCCTCACTCATAAGCCGTTCGGCTCGTCGGCACAGGGCGGGAAAGGATGCGCGCCGAACAGGCGCCGGGGCACGTATAGAAGAACCCGGACGGCACTCGTGAAATCACTAGGAATCCAGGTCACCGACTCCGCGGCGCCGGACTACTAGTGAAACGCGCAGCGGGTGCTCGGCATAGTTTGTCGCGGCTGGGAGCGGGAGCCGCGCTATTCCCGTTTCCGCCTGGTGGCACGACAACGGCATTGGGGAGCGGCGCGTGAATCGGTCCGAGTTCACGAGTGACGACGCCATCGCGATCGTCGGAGTGTCCTGCCGGCTGCCCTCCGCGCCGGGACCGGCCGAGTTCTGGCGGTTGCTGCACGACGGCGTCAGCGCCGTGTCCACCGTGCCGCCCGGCCGCTGGGACGCGGGCCAGGAGCCCGGACCCAGCGCATACGGCGCGTTCCTGGACGAGGTCGACCGGTTCGACGCCGCCTTCTTCGGGATCTCGCCCCGCGAGGCCCGCGCAATGGATCCCCAGCAGCGGCTGACGCTGGAACTCAGCTGGGAGGCCCTGGAGAACGCGCGCATCGCGCCCACCCGGGTCCGTGATGCCGACGTCGGCGTGTTCATCGGCGTGATGGCCGACGACTACGCCCTGCTGAGCCGCCAGGCCGGTACGGCGGGCATCGGCCGTCACTCGCTCACGGGCGTCAACCGCGGCATCATCGCCAACCGCGTCTCGCACTTTCTCGCTCTGACCGGCCCGAGCGTGGCGGTGGACACCGGCCAGTCGTCGTCGCTGGTGGCGGTGCACCTGGCCTGCGAGAGCATCCGCAGCGGCGAGTCCAGCATGGCCCTCGCCGGCGGGGTCCAGCTCAACCTGGCCGTGGAAGGCGCCATGGCGCCCGCGGAGCTCGGCGCACTCTCTCCCGACGGCAGGTGCTTCACCTTCGACGAGCGGGCCAACGGGTACGTCCGCGGCGAGGGCGGCGCCGTCGTGCTGCTCAAGCCGTTGTCGCGGGCCGTCGCGGACGGCGACCACGTCTACTGCGTCATCGCGGGCAGCGCGGTCAACAACGACGGCCCCGGCGACACGCTCACCACACCGAGCGCCCTTGCCCAGGAGCGCGTGCTGAGGTCGGCGTGCGGGCGCGCCGGCGTGGATCCGGCGAGCGTCGGTTACGTGGAGCTGCACGGAACCGGCACCAAGGTGGGCGACCCCACGGAGGCCGCTGCCCTCGGCGCGGTCTACGGCGCGGAACGACCCCTGTGGGTGGGGTCGGCCAAGACCAACGTCGGCCACCTGGAGGGTGCCGCCGGGATCGTCGGCCTGCTCAAGACCGTGCTGGCCGTCGAGCAGCGGGTGCTGCCGCCGAGCCTCAACTTCGAGCGGCCGAACCCCGCGATCCGCTTCGACGAGTGGAACCTGCGGGTGGTGCGGTCGGCGATGCCGTGGCCGGCCGGTGAGGGTGCCCCGATCGTGGCGGGCGTCTCGTCCTTCGGGCTCGGCGGTACCAACTGCCACGTCGTGCTGACCTCCGCTCCGGCGCCTGTTGCCGGGACCGCGTCCGCTGCACGCGAGAGTGGGTATTGGACGCTGTCCGGCCACACCGAGAGCGCGCTGCGAGCCCAGGCGGCCCGGCTGGCGAGCCACATCAGGGAACGCGCGGACCTGTCGATCGCCGACGTGGCCTTCTCACTGGCGACGACCCGGGCGGGCCTGCGTCATCGGGCGGTCGTCGTCGGGGACAGACGCGAGCAGCTGCTGCGCGGGCTCGACGCCTTGTCGGAGGGGCGCTCGGCACGCGGGGTGGTGCGCGGCGGGGAACGTCCCGGCGATCAGGTGTTCGTCTTCCCCGGCCAGGGATCGCAGTGGGCCGGGATGGGGGTGGAGCTGCTCGACTCGGCGCCGGTGTTCGCGGCCGCCATGGCGGAGTGCGAGGCGGCGCTGGCACCCTTCGTCGACTGGTCGCTGACGAGCGTCGTCCGCGGTGAACCCGGCAGCCCGCCCAGGGAACGCGCCGACGTGATCCAGCCCGTGCTGTGGGCGATCATGGTCTCGCTGGCGGCGTTGTGGCGGTCGTACGGCGTGTGGCCCGCCGCGGTCGTGGGGCACTCCCAGGGGGAGGTCGCCGCCGCATGCGTTGCGGGCGCGCTGTCACTCGAGGATGGGGCCCGGATCGTGACCGCCAGGTCCCGGCTGGTCACCGAGGTGCTCGCCGGCGCCGGCGGCATGGTCTCCGTGGGACTGCCCGCGGATGTCGTGAACGAGCGGCTGGCCCGCTGGGAGGGCCGGCTGTCCGTTGCGGTCGTCAACGGCCCGTCCTCCGTCGTCGTCTCGGGTGACGACGAGGCGCTGGCCGAGATGATGGCCGAACTGGCGGGCACGGCGCAGGTGCGGCGGATCAAGGTCGACTACGCCTCGCACTGTTCCATGGTCGAGCGGATCGAGGACCTGCTGGCGCCGATGCTGGCATCGATCCGGCCTCGCGGCTCGGAGATCCCCTTCTACTCGACGGTGACCGGCGCGCTCCTGGACACGGCGGAGCTCGACGGTGATTACTGGTACCGCAACCTGCGCCGGCCGGTCGACTTCCAGGGCACGGTCGCGCGGATGCTGGCCGATGGGTTCGGCGTGTTCGTCGAGGTGAGCCCGCATCCGGTGCTGACCGGGAGCATCCAGGAAAGCGCGCAGGCCGCCGGGCGTCCGGCGGTGGCCGTCTGCACCAGTCGGAGGAACGCCGCCGGGATCTCCCGTGTGGTCACCTCTCTGGCCGAACTCCATGTCAACGGGGTGGAGGTCGGCTGGGAGAGGGTCGTTCCCGCCGCATCCCGGGTCGAGCTGCCGACATACGCGTTCCAGCGGGAGCGGTACCGGCTCGAAGAGCCCCGGCGCACGGAAGTGGGCTCGGCCGTTCTCACCCCCGTTGTCGCGGGGCTCACTATGAGCCCGCAGGCGGTGGGCGACGGAAGGAGCGGTCCTGGCGACGATCTGCTCGCGGTGGTCCGTGACGCGTGCGCGACCGTCCTCGGAACGGACGATCCCGACGCGGTCGAGCTCGGCCTGCCCTTCAAGGAGCTCGGTTTCGACTCCGCGATGCTCGTCGAGCTCACGACCAGGCTCAACGCGGCCGCCGGGCTGACGCTGACCGCGAACACCCTCTTCGACCACCCCACCCCGGCGAGACTCGCCGCCTTCCTGCGCTCCACACCCGGATCCCCGGAACCGGTGGAGTCCACTCCCACGGCCGACGAGCCCATCGCGATCATCGGGATGGCCTGCCGCTACCCCGGCGGGATCGACTCACCGGAAAGCCTGTGGCGGCTGGTCCACGCCGGGACGGACGCCGTGTCCACGATGCCATCCGACCGCGGCTGGCGGACCGCCGCCGTTCCCGGCGGCTTCCTCTACGATGCGGCCGACTTCGACGCTGCGTTCTTCGGTATCTCGCCGCGTGAGGCGCTGGCGATGGACCCGCAGCAGCGGCTGGCGCTCGAAGTGTCCTGGGAGGCGGTGGAGCGGGCAGGAATCCTGCCTTCGACCCTGTACGGCACGCGGACCGGCGTCTACCTCGGCGCGATGGCGCAGGACTACGGCGCCCGGATGCACGAGGTGTCCGGCGACGCCGAGGGCTACACGCTGACCGGTACCTCGCCCAGCGTCCTGTCAGGCCGCGTCGCCTACACCCTGGGCCTGGAAGGTCCCGCGATCACGGTGGACACCGCGTGCTCGTCGTCACTGGTCGGCATGCACCTGGCCGCGCAGGGACTGCGGTCGGGGGAGTGCTCGCTGGCGCTGGCGGGCGGTGTCACCGTCATGTCGACGCCCGGCATCTTCCTGTAGTTCGCCAAGCAGGGCGGCCTGTCCCCGGACGGGCGTTGTAAGGCGTTCTCCAACGCCGCCGACGGAACGGGATGGGCGGAGGGCGTCGGCGTCCTGCTCCTGGAACGGCTGTCGGACGCGCGCCGCCACGGGCACGAGGTGCTGGCCGTACTGCGTGGTTCCGCCGTCAACTCCGACGGGGCCTCCAACGGCCTGACCGCCCCCAGCGGCGCCTCCCAGAAGCGGGTGATCGGGCAGGCCCTGCGCAGCGCCGGCCTGACCCCGGCGGATGTGGACGTGGTCGAGGCGCACGGGACCGGCACCACCCTGGGCGATCCGATCGAGGCCCAGGCGGTGCTGGAGACGTACGGCCAGGACCGCGAGAGGCCGCTGCTGCTCGGGTCCATCAAGTCGAACATCGGTCACAGCCAGGCGGCCGCCGGTGTCGCGGGTGTGATCAAGATGGTGATGGCCATGCGGCAGGGGATCGTGCCGCGGACGTTGCACGCCGGCGAGCGCACGTCCCGGGTCGACTGGTCGGCCGGCGCCGTGGAACTGGTGACCTCGCCGGTGGAATGGCCCGAGAGCGGTCGTCTGCGCCGGGCGGGTGTGTCGTCGTTCGGGATCGGCGGCACCAACGCGCACGTGATCATCGAGGACGTCCCGGCCCCTGAACCAGGGACGGCATCCGGCATGGTACCGGCGGTTGTGCCGTGGGTGGTCTCCGCCAAGAGCGAGGCCGCGCTCGGCGCCCAGATCGAACGGCTGATGTCCTTCGAGACCGGGGCGGATCCGGCCGATCTCGGATACTCGCTGCTGACGGCTCGCTCGGTATTCGCCCACCGGGCCGTCCTGCTGGCCACCGGCGACGGCGTGGTCGAGGCCGCACGTGGTGTGGCCGGTCCGCCCGGCGCGCTGGCGGTGCTGTTCGCGGGACAGGGTGCGCAGCGGATCGGGATGGGCCGCGACCTCGCCGCCCGGTTCCCGGTCTTCGCCCACGCGCTCGACGACATTCTCACGCGGCTGCCCGAAGGCCTGAAGCAGGTGATGTACGGCGAGGATCCGGAGCTGTTGGACCGTACCGAGTTCGCCCAGCCGGCGCTCTTCGCGATCGAGGTCGCGCTCTTCCGCCTGATCGAGTCCTGGGGCGTGACGCCTGACCTGCTGCTGGGGCACTCGATCGGCGAGATCGCCGCCGCCCATGTGGCCGGTGTGCTCTCCCTGGCCGACGCCTGCACGCTGGTCGCGGCCCGTGGCCGCCTGATGCAGCGGCTGCCTGAGGGCGGGACGATGGTGTCCGTACAGGCCGGCGAGACTGAGGTCGAGCCGCTGCTGGAGAGCGGAGCCGTCATCGCCGCGGTGAACGGGCCGTCGTCCGTCGTGATCGCCGGGGACGAGGACGCCGTCCTTGAGACCACCGCGCGCTTCGCCAAGTCCACCCGCCTGCGCGTGAGCCACGCTTTCCACTCGCCGCTGATGGAACCGATGCTCGCGGAGTTCAGGGAGATCGTCGAGGGGCTGATCTTCCACGAGCCGAGGACGCCGATCATCTCCACCGTGACCGGCGAGCCGGTCGACGCCGCGTACCTGTGCTCGCCGCAGTACTGGGTGGACCATGTCGTGCGTCCGGTGCGGTTCGCCGCGGCGGTGCGCGCCGCCGGAGCCGAGCTGTTCCTGGAGCTCGGTCCCGACGGCGGGCTCTCGGCCCTCGTCCATCAGAATCTCTCGGACGTCGCCGCCTTCCCGATCCTGCGCAGGGACCGAGGCGAGGAAGAGACTGCGCTCACCGCTGTCGCCCGGCTGCACGTGCACGGCGTGCCGGTGCGCTGGCAGGAACTGGTCCCGGCCGCGCGCCGCGTGGACCTGCCGACCTACGCCTTCCAGAGGGAGCGGTACTGGCCCAAGCTCTCGCAGGTCGCGGGCGACGTCACCGCCGCCGGGCTGGACCGGCCGCGTCACCCGCTGCTCGGCGCGGCCACGGAGTTGCCCGACACCGGCGGATTCCTGTTCACCGGCATGGTCTCGACCGCCGCGCATCCCTGGCTGGCCGATCATGTGGTGGCCGGTCAGGTGCTGCTCCCCGGCACGGCCTTCGTCGAACTGGCGCTCGGGGCCGGTGACGAGGTCGGCTGCGGCCTGCTGGAGGAGCTCACGCTCACCTCCCCGCTCGTGCTGCCAGAGCGGGGAGGTGTCCAGGTGCGGGTGGCGCTCGGCGCCGACGCGGGCGGCAGCCGTACGGTCGGCGTGTACTCCCGTCCCGAGGGCGAGCCGGACGCGCCGTGGATCCAGCATGCCACCGGCGTGCTGTCGTCTGGTGTGCCGAGCGCCCAGGACGCCGGATGGTCCCACGCGGACGCCGTTCCGGTCGATCTCGACGGCTTCTACGAGCGGCGGGCGGAGGCGGGTTTCTCGTACGGCCCGGCGTTCCAGGGGGTGCGTGCCGCCTGGCGGACCGAGCGGGAGGTGTTCGCCGAGGTCGCCCTGCCGGAAGACGCCGACGCCGGCTCCTACGGTCTGCATCCCGCGCTGCTCGATGCCGCGCTGCAGGTGGCATCCCTGGCCGGGCTCGACGAGGCTGGGCTGCTGCCGTTCGCCTGGAGCGGGGTGTCCCTGCACGCGTCCGGCGCGTCGGCGCTCCGGGTCCGGATGAGCTTGGCTGGTCAGGACACGATCACGCTGGTCGTGGCCGATGCGGGGGGCGTGGTCGCCTCGGTGCGCTCCCTCGCCTTCCGTGCGCCCAGCCGTACGGCACGCGCCGGCGGCGGGCCGCTGCTGCGGCTGGACTGGCAGCCCGCGGCGGCATCCGGGGAGCCTGCGGCCAGGCGGTGGTCGGTGCTCGGCCCGGACGAGTGGGGTCTGGCCGCTGCCCTGCGCGAGGCGGGGCACGCGGTGGAGACCGGTTCCGCTGCGGAGGTGACGCTCGTGCCGATGGCGATCCCCGCCGGGAACGACGTTCCGCTCGCCGTACGGTCGGCGACCTCGACGGTGCTGGCCCGGCTGCAGGAGGCAGGAAGCGGCGAGCGCATCGTCTTCGTGACCTCAGGGGCGATGGACACCGCGCCCGACCCGGTCGCGGCGGCGGTCTGGGGCCTCGTGCGTTCGGCGCAGGTGGAGAACCCGGGGCGGTTCGTCCTGCTGGACCTCGACCCCGATCACCTCGACGGCCGGACGCTGGCCGCGGCGCTCGACTCCGCGGAGCCGCAACTGGCGGTGCGCGACGGTCTGCTCAAGGTGCCGCGACTGATCAGAGCCGACGCCCCCGCTGCGGATGACGTCGCGACGACCTGGAGTGCCGATGGCACCGTGCTGGTCACCGGCGGCCTGAGCGGCCTCGGCGCGCTCGTCGCCCGCCACCTCGTCACCGAACACGGTGTACGCCACCTGACCTTGGCCGGTCGTCGCGGCCCGGACACCGAGGGCGCCGCTGACCTGGTGGCGGATCTGACCGACCTGGGCGCCGAGGTCATGGCCGTCACCTGCGACGTGTCCGACCGTGACGCCCTGGCCCGGCTGATCGCCGCGATCCCACCGGAGCACCCCCTCACCGGCGTGGTCCACGCCGCCGGAGTGATCGACGACGCCCCGGCCGAGACCCTGCCCCCGGAACGGATGGAAGCCGTACTCCGTCCCAAGGTGGACGGTGCCTGGCACCTGCACGAACTTACCCGCGACCTCGGCCTGACCGCGTTCGTGGTGTTCTCCTCGGTCTCCGCGATCCTCGGCAGCGGCGGCCAGGCGAGCTACACCGCCGCGAACGCCTTCCTCGACGCTCTCGTACGGCAGCGCGCCGCCCAGGGTCTGCCGGGCATGTCCATCGCGTGGGGTCCCTGGGCGCAGGACACGGGGATGACCAGCGCCCTCACCGACACGGACCTGCGCCGAATGGCCAGGTTCGGCCTGCGACCGCTCTCCGCAGATCAGGGACTCGCCTGGTTCGATGCCGCCCTGGTGAGCCCGGAACCGGTGCTGGTGGCAGCCCGGGTGGACCGGGCAGCGCTGCGGGCACAGCGCCGGGTCCCGGCGGTGTTGCGCGCGCTCGTCCCCGCGCCCATGCGCCAGGCGGCCGCCCCCGCTCCCAGCGAGTTCTCGGGAGAGGAAGCGTCCACGCTGGTGCTCGCGCAGGTGGCGGCCGTTCTGGGGCATGCCTCCGCGAACGCGATCTCGCCGGACCTGACCTTTCAGGACCTCGGCCTCGACTCCCTCACCTCGGTGGAGCTGCGCAATCGGCTGATCGAGGCAACAGGACTGCGCCTGCCCGCCACACTGGTGTTCGATCACCCGACCCCGGCGGCGGTGGCCCGCTTCATCCACGGCCGGTTCGATGGCGTCGAGTCCGCGGCTCCCGTGCACGTCACGGCTCCTGTCACCGGAGACCCGATCGTCATCGTCGGCATGGCCTGCCGGTATCCGGGCGGCGTCACCTCACCGGAACAGCTCTGGGAGCTGGTCGCCGAGGGCAGGGACGCCATCTCCGGCTTCCCCGCCGACCGCGGTTGGGAACTCCAGGACACCTCGTTCGCACGCGCAGGCGGATTCCTGTACGACGCGGCCGAATTCGACGCGCAGTTCTTCGGCATCTCACCCCGCGAGGCCCTCGCGATCGACGCCCAGCAGCGGCTGCTGCTGGAGACCTCCTGGGAAGCCATCGAACGGGCGGGCATCGACCCGCTCTCCCTGAAGGGCAGCCCGACCGGTGTCTTCGCCGGGATGATGTACCACGACTACCCATCCACCGGGGACGTCGTCAACGGGACGACGGGCAGCATCACCTCCGGCCGTGTGTCGTACACGCTGGGCCTGGAGGGCCCGGCGGTGACCGTGGACACGGCGTGCTCGTCGTCGCTGGTGGCGCTGCATATGGCGGCCCAGGCGCTCCGCTCGGGGGAATGCTCGCTGGCGCTGGCGGGCGGTGTGACGGTGATGTCCACGCCGGACACCTTTGTCGGCTTCTCCCGCCAGGGCGGGCTGAGCTCTGACGGGCGATGCAAGGCGTTCTCCGACAGCGCCGACGGCGTGGGCTGGTCGGAGGGCGTGGGCGTGCTCGTGCTGGAACGGCTGTCCGGCGCTCGGCGCAATGGTCACCAGGTGCTCGCGGTGGTCCGTGGCTCCGCGATCAACCAGGACGGCGCGTCCAACGGCCTGACGGCGCCGAACGGTCCGTCGCAGCAGCGGGTGATCCATCAGGCGCTGGCCGGTGCGGGACTGTCCCATACGGATGTCGACGTGGTCGAGGCCCATGGGACGGGGACCACCCTGGGCGACCCGATCGAGGCCCAGGCGCTGCTCGCCACCTACGGTCAGGACCGTGATCGTCCCCTGCTTCTGGGGTCCATCAAGTCGAACATCGGTCACACGCAGGCCGCTGCCGGTGTGGCCGGTGTGATCAAGATGGTCATGGCGATGCGCGAGGGTGTGGTGCCGCGCACGTTGCACGTGGACGCGCCGTCGTCGCACGTGGACTGGACCGAAGGCGCTGTCGAACTGGTGACGTCGCCGGTGGAGTGGCCGGAGGGCGATCGTCCGCGCCGCGCGGGCGTGTCGTCGTTCGGGATCAGCGGCACCAACGCCCACGTGATCATCGAGCAGGGGCCGTCGGTTGCCGCGGCTGAGGCCCCCGCGGGCGGGCCCGTCCCGTGGGTCGTGTCCGGCCGTACGGCAGGCGCGTTGCGAGCGCAGGCGGCGCGGTTGCTGTCGCACGTCGAGAGCTCGCCCGGCGTGGGATTGGCCGAGGTGGGACTGTCGCTGGCGACTGCTCGCTCGGCATTCGAACACCGCGCGGCCGTGGTGGGTGCTGATCGTGCGGAGATGGTGCTGGGGCTGGTCGCGCTGGCTGAGGACGGGCCGGCCGCGGGTGTGGTGACCGGATCGGCGGGAGGTCCGGCGAAGCTCGCGTTCCTGTTCACGGGCCAGGGGAGCCAGCGCGCGGGGATGGGCCGGGAGCTGTACGACCGCTTCCCGGTGTTCGCGGAGGCGATGGACGAGGTGAGTGCCGAGCTCGGCGCGTCGTTGTTCACCGAAACAGAGTTGCTGGATCAGACGGGGTGGGCGCAGCCGGCGTTGTTCGCGTTGGAGACGGCGCTGTTCCGGCTCGTCGAATCGTGGGGCGTGCGTCCGGATGTTCTGGCCGGGCACTCGATCGGGGAGATCACGGCAGCGCATGTGGCCGGGGTGCTGTCCCTGAAGGACGCGTGCACGTTGGTGGCGGCCCGGGCCCGGTTGATGCAGGCCCTTCCCCCTGGTGGGGCGATGGTGGCGGTGCAGGCCGGCGAGGAGGAGGTCGCCGGTCTGCTTTCCGGGCGTGAGGTGTCGGTCGCCGCGGTGAACGGCCCGGCCTCGACGGTGATCTCCGGGGTGGAGGACGCGGTGGTCGAGGTGGCCGCCGTTCTGGAGTCCCGCGGCGTACAGACCCGCCGGTTGCGGGTGTCGCACGCCTTCCACTCGCCGTTGATGGACCCGATGCTGAACGACTTCCGTGCCGTTGCGGAGACGCTGACCTACCACCCGCCGCGGATCCCGATCGTGTCCACGCTGACCGGGCAGGTGGCCTCCGCGGAGGAGCTGTGCTCGCCGGACTACTGGGGGGACCAGGCCCGCCAGGCCGTACGGTTCGCCGACGCCGTTCGCGCCCTGCATGGTCTGGGCGTGCGGGCCTACCTGGAGCTCGGCCCCGATGGGGTGCTCACCGCGATGGCCGGAGACACGCTCGCCGACCCGGGCGCTTATGCGGTTCCGGCGCTGCGCAAGGGCCAGGACGAGCAGAAGACGATCATGACGGCGCTGGCCGGGCTGCACGTCCATGGGGTCCGGCTCGACTGGCATCCGGTGTTCCCCAGCACCAGGAAGGTGGAGTTGCCCACGTACGCCTTCCAGAAGGAGCGCTTCTGGCCGAGCGCCCGGCGCGGCGGGGACGCACGTGGGTTGGGGCTGGGATCGGTGCTCCACCCGCTACTCGGGGCAGTGGTGGCGTCGCCGGAGTCCGGTGGGGTGGTGCTGACCGGCCGGTTGTCGGCGTCGGCCCACCCGTGGATCGCCGATCACCGGATTCTGGGCCGGGTGCTGCTGCCCGGAACCGGGTTCGTCGAGCTGGTCGTCCGCGCGGGTGACGAGGTCGGCTGCGCGGTGGTCGAGGAACTGGCATTGCAGGCACCGCTGACCTTGCCCGACTCCGGTGGGGTTCAGGTCCAAGTGGTGGTCGACGGCGCCGACGAGTCCGGCAGGCGCGCGGTGCGCGTGTACTCGCGGGCGGACGAGCACGACGGCGGCGAATGGACGCTGCACGCGCAGGGTGTGCTCGTGGAGCGGGCGGCGGAGCCAGGCTTCGACCTCGTGCAGTGGCCGCCGGTGGGCGCGACCGAGCTCGACCTCGCGGGCGCCTACGAGCGGCTGGTCGAGGTCGGTTACGGCTATGGACCCGCGTTCCGGGCCTTGCGTACGGCATGGCGCCGGGGAGAAGAGCTGTACGCCGAGGTCGTTCTGGATGAGCGGGCGGCTGCCGAGGCTGGACGGTTCGGGATGCACCCTGCCCTCTTGGACGCGGCGATGCACGTGTCGCTGTTCGACCCCTCCGGCGTTGCCGGTGGCGGGCGGGCGGTGCTGCCGTTCGTGTGGCGGCAGGTGGCCTTGCACGCGGCGGGTGCCTCGACGGTGCGCGTGCGGGTGCGGCATACAGGTGAGTACACGTTGACCTTGAACGTGGCCGATGAGAACGGGCGTCCGGTGCTGTCGGCCGGGTCGATGGTGGGGCGTCCGGTGTCGGCGGAGCAGTTGGGCGGAGCGGGCGAGCGGTCCCTGTTCCGGGTGACGTGGAACCCGATCGAGCTGCCCGCTGCTGCCGACGAGGCCGGACCGGCTGAGCTGCTGGACTGCTCGGAGCGGCCCGCCGGTGACGTGCCGGACGTAGTGCGTTCCGTGGCCGGTGACGTACTGGAAGCGCTGCAGAGGTGGTTGGAGAGCTCGGCTTTGGGGCCCTTGGTGGTGGTGACCAGGGGTGCGGTGGCGGTTGGTCAGGGCGAGGGCGCCGATGTGGCGATCGCGCCGGTGTGGGGGTTGGTGCGCGCGGCGCAGGCCGAGCATCCGGGCCGGTTCGTGCTTCTGGACCTGGAGGAGGGACAGGACAGGGACGCGGCGGTGCGTACGGCCGTGGCAAGCGGTGAGCCGGAGCTCGCGGTGCGATCGGGGGCGTTCCTGGTGCCGCGGCTCGTCAGGATGGCCCAGCCCCGGGTCGGCGGTTCCGCCGCTGAGCCGTACCTGGACTCGACCGGGCAGCCTGGCGGCTTCATCGGGGCGGCCGCAGTGCCGTACATCGGCTCACCGGAGGTGGCCGGGGGAACGGTGCTCGTGACGGGCGGTACCGGCGGGTTGGGGGCGTTGCTGGCTCGTCGCCTGGTGACCGATCACGGCGTGCGGTCGCTGCTGCTGGTGAGCCGGCGGGGACCGGCGGCCAAGGGGGCCAAGCGGCTGGTGGAGGAGCTGACCGCCCTCGGGGCCGAGGTCCGGGTGGTGGCCTGCGACGTCGCCGATCGGGAGTCACTGGCGCAGGTCGTGGGATCGGCGCCGCTGGTGGGCGTCGTCCATGCGGCGGGCGTGGCGGACAACGCGATGGTGGAGTCGTTGTCTCCGGAACGGCTGGACGCGGTGCTGCGGCCGAAGGCGGACGCGGCATGGCACCTGCACGAGCTGACGCGAGATCTGCCGCTGGCGATGTTCGTCCTGGTGTCGTCGGCGGGTGGCCTGGTGCTGGCGGCGGGCCAGGGCAACTACGCGGCGGCCAATGTGTTCCTGGACGCGCTGGCGGCCCATCGGCGGTCGTGCGGGCTGGTGGCGACGTCGCTGGCCTACGGGCTGTGGGATGTGGCCACCGGGATGAGCGCGGAGTTGTCCGATGCCGACCGTGATCGGCTGGCCCGGCTAGGACTGCCTGCGTTGTCCGCGGACGAGGGGAGGCGGCTGTTCGATCTGAGCCTGCGTGCGGACGAAGCGATGACGGTGCCGCTGCGGGTAGACGTTGAGGTACTGCGGAGCCGCGGCGAGCAGGTGCCTGCGTTGCTGCGAGGGCTGGTGCCCACGGCCAGGCGGGCGGTGCGCGCGGTCGCCGGCGGCGGCGATGAGGGTGGGTTCAGGCGGCGAGTGACCGGTCTGGACGAGGCCGAGCGCCATCGGGTGCTGGACGAGCTGGTACGACGGCATGTGGCGGCGGTGCTGGGGCACGCGTCCTTGGACGCGGTCGGTCCCGATCAGGCCTTCAGCAAGATGGGACTGGACTCACTGGCCGCGGTGGAACTCCGCAACCAACTGGCCGCCGCGACCGGGTTGTCGTTGCCGGCCACGATGGTCTTCGACTACCCGACGTCACGCAGCGTCGCGGATCTCCTGGCCGCTGAGCTCTCCGGGGCGGTGGAGTCCGAGCCGGTGGCGGAGCTGCCGGTGATGCGGTCGGTGGCGGATGATCCGGTCGTGATCGTGGGGATGGCGTGCCGGTATCCGGGTGGGGTGGTTTGTCCGGAGGATCTGTGGCGGTTGGTGATGGAGGGGACTGATGCGATCAGTGGGTTCCCGGTGAATCGGGGGTGGGATCTGGAGGGGATCTATGATCCGGATCCTGGTCGGGTGGGGACGTCGTATACGCGTCATGGTGGGTTTTTGCATGAGGCGGATGAGTTCGATGCGGGGTTCTTCGGGATTTCGCCGCGTGAGGCTTTGGCGGTTGATCCGCAGCAGCGGTTGTTGCTTGAGGTGTCGTGGGAGGCGGTGGAGCGGGCGGGGATCGAGCCGGGGTCGTTGCGCGGTAGCCGTACTGGCGTGTTCACCGGGGTGATGTACAACGACTACGGCCTGGCCTTGGGCAACGCGGCCGGTCGGCTGCACCAGGTCGCCGTCGGCGAGGTCGTCGAGGGGCTCGGCCAGCGTGACGCCGTCGAAGGCTACGAAGGCACCGGCACCGCACCGAGCGTGGCCTCCGGCCGGGTGTCGTACACGCTGGGGCTGGAGGGTCCGGCGGTGACCGTGGACACCGCGTGCTCGTCGTCGCTGGTGGCGCTGCATCTGGCGGCGCAGGCGCTGCGCTCCGGAGACTGCTCGCTGGCGCTGGCGGGCGGAGCGACCGTGATGTCCACGCCGAACACCTTCATCGGATTCGCGCGCCAGCGCGGGCTGTCCGTCGACGGCCGGTGCAAGTCGTTCTCCGACAGCGCCGACGGCGTGGGCTGGGCGGAGGGCGTCGGCGTGCTCGTCCTGGAACGGCTGTCGGACGCCCGGCGCAACGGCCACCAGGTGCTGGCCGTGCTGCGCGGCTCGGCGGTGAATCAGGACGGCGCGTCCAACGGCCTGACGGCGCCGAACGGTCCGTCGCAGCAGCGGGTGATCCGTCAGGCGCTGGCCGGCGCGGGGCTGTCGGCCTCGGACGTCGATGTGGTCGAGGCACACGGGACGGGGACCCGGCTGGGCGATCCGATCGAGGCGCGTGCCCTGATGTCCACGTACGGCCAGAGCCGTACCGGTGATCAGCCGTTGCTTCTCGGCTCCGTGAAGTCGAACATCGGTCACACGCAGGCCGCTGCCGGTGTGGCCGGTGTGATCAAGATGGTCATGGCGATGCGCGAGGGTGTGGTGCCGCGCACGTTGCACGTGGACGCGCCGTCGTCGCACGTGGACTGGACCGAAGGCGCCGTCGAACTGGTGACGTCGCCGGTGGAGTGGCCGGAGGGCGATCGTCCGCGCCGCGCGGGCGTGTCGTCGTTCGGGATCAGCGGCACCAACGCCCACGTGATCATCGAGCAGGGGCCGGTGGTCGCCGAAAGCAGGGTCGACGCCCGCGCGGAGGTGACTCGGGGCGTGGAGGCCGCCTCGGGTGCCGGGATTGCACCGGATGCGACCCTGGGGTCGCTGCCGGTGGTGGTGTCGGGTCGGACTGAGCAGGCGTTGCGGGCGCAGGCCGGGCGGCTGGCGTCCTTCGTGGGCGGCGAGTCGGGCGTGGGGCCGGCCGACGTCGCGTTCACGCTGGTGACGGCTCGATCGGCGTTCGAGCACCGGGCGGTGGTGGTCGCCGAGGACCGCGACGGTCTGCTGGGCGGGCTGAGAGCCCTGGCCGAGGATCGCCCCGGTGCCGGCGTGGTGCGCGGAGTGGCCGGCTCGGAGCCTCGGCTCGCGGTGCTGTTCACCGGTCAGGGAAGTCAGCGGGCGGGAATGGGCCGCGAACTGTATGACCGCTTCCCGGTGTTCGCGCAGGCGTTGGACGAGGTGCTGGCCGAGTTCGACCCGTCGCTGCGGGAGGTGCTGTTCTCCGGGGCCGAACTGCTCGACCAGACCGGATGGGCGCAGCCGGCGCTCTTCGCCCTGGAGACGGCGCTGTTCAGGCTCGTCGAGGCGTGGGGTGTACGGCCGGGCGTGCTGGCGGGCCACTCGATCGGGGAGATCGCCGCGGCGCATGTGGCCGGAGTGTTGTCGTTGAAGGACGCGTGCACACTGGTGGCGGCGAGGGCGCGGTTGATGCAGGCGCTTCCCGCCGGTGGGGCGATGGTGGCGGTGCGGGCGTCCGAGGAGGAGGTCGCCGGACTGCTTTCCGAGGTGTCGATTGCTGCGGTGAACGGCCCGTCGTCCACCGTGATCGCCGGTGTTGAGAAGGCGGTGCTGGAGGCAGCTGCTGCTCTGGAGGCGCGGGGATTCAGAACACATCAGCTTCGGGTGTCGCATGCGTTCCATTCGCCGTTGATGGACCCGATGCTGGACGATTTCCGTGCCGTGGCCAGGAATCTCACCTACAACGCTCCGCGTATTCCGATCGTGTCCACGCTGACCGGGGAGCTGGCCACGGCTGAGCAGGTGTGCTCGCCTGACTACTGGGTGGACCAGGTTCGCCGGGCCGTACGGTTCGATGACGGTGTTCGTGCGCTGCACGCGCAGGGTGTGCGGGCCTATCTGGAGCTGGGGCCCGACGGGGTTCTCACGGCGATGGCCCGGGAAACCCTCGGCGCACTCGGCGACCAGGACGCGGTGCTGGTGCCGGTGCTGCGCAGGGACCGCGATGAGCAGCACACCGCGATGTCGGCGCTGGCCGAACTGCATGTCCATGGAGTGCGGCTCGATTGGCGTGCGGTGGTGCCGAGTGAGCGACCTGTGGAACTGCCCACGTACGCCTTCCAACGTCAGCGCTACTGGCCCGATGGCGCCGGCTCACGAGCGGGGGACGTGACGGCTGCGGGGTTGGCGGCTGCGGGCCATCCCCTACTCGGGGCTGCTGTTGGGCTGGCGGGGTTGGACAGCGTGCTACTGACCGGCCGGATCTCCTTCTCGTCGCATCCGT
Organism: Streptosporangium album; assembly: GCF_014203795.1. Classification (NCBI taxonomy): domain Bacteria; kingdom Bacillati; phylum Actinomycetota; class Actinomycetes; order Streptosporangiales; family Streptosporangiaceae; genus Streptosporangium; species Streptosporangium album. The sequence goes on from NZ_JACHJU010000008.1 coordinate 33,300, forward strand.
GGCTGGCAGATCACATGGTCGGCGGCACGGTGATCTTCCCCGGCACCGGGTTCCTGGAGTTGGCGATCCGAGCGGGTGATCAGGTCGGCTGTGACGTCGTCGAGGAGTTGACCTTGACGACCCCGCTGGTGCTGGGTGAGCGGGATGCGGTGGCCGTGCAGGTGTGGGTGGCGGCGCCGGATGAGTCGGGTCGTCGTGATCTGGGTGTCTACGGACGAGCGGCCGAGGCCGGCGACGAGGTGCCGTGGGTACGGTATGCCACCGGTGTGCTGGCGGTGGACGGCCAGGCCGGGAAGCGGTTCGACGCCGGAGCATGGCCGCCGCCGGGTGCGTCCGTGATCGACGTGGCTGGGATTTACGAGCGGCTGGCCGAAGAGGGGTTCCACTACGGGCCGGTGTTCCAGGGGCTGCGGGCGGCCTGGCGGGGTGCCGACGGTGAGGTGTTCGCCGAGGTCGTGCTGCCCGAGCAGGTTGCTGATGCGGCGATGTTCGGCGTGCATCCGGCACTGCTGGACGCGGTCCTGCACGTGCTGCCGTTCGCCGGGCTGGGGGGTTGGGGCCTGGATGGTGCGGGGGGTGGCCGGTTGCCGTTCTCGTGGGGTGGGGTGTGTCTGCGGGCGAGCGGGGCGTCCGTATTGCGGGTGCGGCTGGCCGGGACGGGTGTCGATTCGGTCGCGTTGACGGCGGTGGATGCCGCTGGTGAGCCGGTGTTGTCGGTGGGGTCGTTGGTGTTGCGTCCGTTCTCGCCGGACCAGCTCGCCGCTGCGGGTGGTCGGGTGTCGGAGCGGGATGGGCTGTTCCGGCTGGAGTGGAGCACGCTCGCCGACCTGCCTGCGGCGGATGTGACGGTGGCCGGTCTGGAGGGGCTGGGGCCGGATCTTGTGGAGGCGTGGCCGGTCGAGGTTCATCCGGATCTGTCGGCGCTGGCCTCGGCCGGGCCGGTTCCCGGTGCTGTGCTGGCCGGGGTGGCCGGGCAGGGGATGGATGCGGTGGCAGGTGCGCACGAGGTGGCCGCTTCGGCGCTCGGTCTGTTGCAGGAGTGGCTGGCCGATGAGCGGTTTGCGGCTTCGCGGCTGGTGTTCGTGACGCGCGGTGCGGTGGCGGCGGGCGAGGGTGAGGCGGTGGCGGATCTGGCCGCTGCGGCGGTGTGGGGGCTGGTGCGGTCGGCGCAGTCGGAGAATCCGGGCCGGTTCGTGCTTCTGGATGTGGGTTCGGGCGCGGGGCCGGCTGTGCTGGATGGGGGCGCGGGTCTGGGGCTGGAGACGCTGGCTGGGGTTCTGGCTTCGGGTGAGCCGCAGGTGGCGGTGCGGGCTGGGCAGGTTCGGGTGTTGCGGTTGGCGGTGCTGGGGTCGGGGGCGGGGTTGTTGCCGCCGTCGGGTGGGGTGGCGTGGCGGTTGGGCAGTCGGGCCAAGGGGAGTCTGGATGCGCTGGAGCTGCTGGAGTTCCCGCAGGCCGCTGCTCCGCTGACTGCTGGGCAGGTGCGGATTGAGGTCCATGCCGCGGGGGTGAACTTCCGGGATCTGCTGGATGGGCTGAATGCGCTGGGCTGGTTCCAGGACAAGGTCGGCTTGATGGGCGGCGAGGCGGCCGGGGTGGTCCTGGAGGTGGGTCCCGAGGTCGAGGACTTGGTGCCTGGGGATCGCGTGGTCGGACTGGTCGATGGGGGGTTCGGGCCTCTTGCGGTGACTGGCTCCAGCGTTCTGGCCAAGATCCCCGACGGGATGTCGTTTGAGGAGGCGGCGACGATCCCGGTGGTGTTCCTGACGGTCTTCTACGGGTTGATGGATCTGGCCGGGTTGCGGGCTGGTGAGTCGTTGCTGGTGCATGCCGGCACGGGCGGTGCGGGGATGGCGGCGATCCAACTGGCGCAGCGGCTGGGTGTGGAGGTGTTCGCCACGGCGAGTCCGGCCAAGTGGGACGTGCTGCGGTCGCTGGGTATCCCGGACGATCACATCGCCTCCTCGCGGGATCTGGACTTCGAGGAGAAGTTCCGCCGGGAGCGGGGGATCGACGTGGTCCTCAATTCGTTGACCGGGGATTTCGTCGATGCCTCGGCGCGGTTGTTGCGTCCGGGGGGCCGGTTCGTCGAGATGGGCAAGCTCGATATCCGTGACGCGGACCGGTTCCCGGGGTTGGTTTATCGCTGGTTCGATGTGCTGGATGCGGGCACCGATCGGCTGCGCGAGATCCTGATCGAGCTGATGGGGTTGTTCGCGGCTGGTGAGTTGCGGCCGTTGCCGGTGACGGCGTGGGACGTGCGACGCGGCCGGGAGGCGTTCCGGTTCATGAGTCAGGCCAGGCATACGGGCAAGATCGTGTTGACGATGCCGCGCCGGTGGGATCCGGATGGGACGGTGCTGATCACCGGCGGCACGGGTGGTCTGGGTGCTGAGGTGGCTCGGCACGTGGTGGCCGAGCACGGGGTGCGGCATCTGCTGCTGACCAGCCGGCGGGGACTCGACGCTCCTGGAGCGGCGGAGCTGCAGGCCGAGCTGATCGCTCACGGCGCAGACGTCGAGATCGCCGCCTGCGACATGGCCGACCGAGACCAGGTGGCGGCGCTGCTGTCCGGGCGTGCGCTGACCGTGGTGATTCACGCGGCGGGTGTGCTGGATGACGGCACGATCGCCTCACTGACACCGGAACGGCTGGACACCGTCCTGAGGCCGAAGGTCGATGCCGTCTGGCACCTGCACGAACTCACCCAGGGCATGGACCTCGCCGCGTTCGTGCTGTTCTCGTCAGTGGCGGGCACTTTCGGCGGGCCGGGACAGGGCAACTACGCGGCGGCAAACGCCTTCCTGGACGCGCTGGCCGAGCACCGGCGTGCGCTGGGCCTGGCCGGAGTGTCGGTTGCGTGGGGCGCCTGGGCGCAGGGTGCGGGAATGATGGGCACGCTGGGCCAGGCCGACATGCGGCGCATGGAACGTTCGGGGATCTCAGCTCTGACGATCGAGCAGGGTCTGGCGCTGTTCGACGTGGTTGCTTCGGTGGATGGGGCGATCGTGGTGGCGGCCCGGCTGGACGCGGCGGCAGTGGCGCGGGCCGGTGGCGAAGTGCCGCATCTGCTGCGTGGCCTGGTACGGGGAGCCCGCCGGTCGGCGGCCTCGGCCTTGACACCGGCCGGAGGTGAGACGCTGGGCGGGCGGCTGGCCGGTCTGAGCCGGGCGGATCGGATCCGACTGGTGGCGGATCTGGTCCGCGGGCAGGTGGCCGCGGTGCTGGGGCATGCCTCACCGGAGATGGTGGAGATGCGGCGTGAGTTCCGCGATCTGGGCTTCGACTCGCTCACCGCGGTGGAACTGCGCAACCGGCTGAGCACGGTGACGGCGTTACGGCTTCCGGCCACGCTCGTGTTCGACTACCCGACCCCGACGGTGCTGGCGGACTTCCTGCTGGGCGAATTGGTCAGTGAGCAGGCCGACGCGGTCGCGCTGCCGCCTGAGGTACGTCTGGTGGAGGATGATCCGGTCGTGATCGTCTCGATGGCGTGTCGCTTCCCGGGCGGGGTCGACTCTCCCGAAGACCTGTGGCGTCTGGTGGCCGAGGGCGGGGACGCGATCGGGGGGTTCCCGACGACGCGCGGCTGGGACCTGGGGGCCGTCTACGACCCGGATCGGGAGAGTCGGGGGACCTCGTATGTGCGTGAGGGTGGGTTCCTGCATGGGGCGGGGGAGTTCGATCCGGGGTTCTTCGGGATCTCGCCGCGTGAGGCGTTGGCGATGGATCCGCAGCAGCGGCTTCTTCTGGAGGTGTCGTGGGAGGCGTTGGAGCGGGCGGGGATCGATCCGGTGTCGCTGCGCGGTAGTCGTACCGGGGTGTTCGCTGGGGTTATCTATCACGATTACGGGCCGAGTGTGGAGTTCCCGCTGGATGTGCGGGGTTTCGTGACGACCGGGACCGCCGGGAGTGTCGCGACGGGGCGGATCGCCTACGCGTTGGGGTTGGAGGGCCCGGCGGTGACGGTGGACACGGCGTGTTCGTCGTCGCTGGTGGCGTTGCATCTGGCGGTGCAGGCGTTGCGGGGTGGGGAGTGTTCGCTGGCGTTGGCGGGTGGGGTGACGGTGATGGCGACGCCGGGGATGTTCATCGATTTCAGTGCTCAGGGTGGGTTGGCGGGTGATGGGCGGTGTAAGGCGTTCGCTGAGGGGGCGGATGGGACGAGCTGGTCGGAGGGGATCGGCCTGCTGGTGTTGGAGCGGTTGTCGGACGCGCGCCGTAACGGCCACAACGTTTTGGCGTTGGTGCGGGGGTCGGCGGTCAATCAGGATGGCGCGTCGAACGGGTTGACGGCGCCGAATGGTCCGTCGCAGCAGCGGGTGATCCGGCAGGCGTTGGCCGCTGCGGGGTTGACGTCCGCTGGTGTGGATGTGGTGGAGGCGCACGGTACGGGTACGAGGTTGGGTGATCCGATCGAGGCTCAGGCGTTGCTGGCGACCTATGGTCAGGATCGGGAGCGGCCCGTGCTGCTGGGGTCGGTCAAGTCGAACATCGGTCACACGCAGGCAGCTGCCGGCGTGGCGGGTGTGATCAAGATGGTCATGGCGATGCGGCACGGGCTGCTGCCCAGGACGCTTCATGTGGATGCGCCGTCTTCGCACGTGGACTGGACGGTTGGCGCGGTCGAGTTGCTGACCGAGGCCAAGCCGTGGCCGCAGGTCGATCGGCCGTGGCGGGCGGGCGTGTCGTCGTTCGGCTTCAGTGGCACCAACGCCCACATGATCATCGAACAAGGTCAGGTACTCGCGGAGAAGCCAGACGCAGGCATAGCCCAGGACGGGGCGATGGCGTCGGATGCCGCGATGGTTCCCGTGCTGGTGTCGGGCAGATCGGCTGAGGCGTTGCGGGCACAGGCTGGGCGTTTGGCCTCCTCCCTGGATGGCGAGCATGGTCTGGGGCTGGCCGATACGGCGTTCTCGCTGGCCACGACGCGCTCGGCGTTCGAGCACCGGGCGGTGGTGGTCGCCGGGGATCGCGAAAGTGTGCTGGCTGGGCTGAATGCGCTCGCCGACGATCAGCCCAGTGGCGACGTGGTGCGTGGGGTGGCGAGCGCGGAGCCGCAGCTTGCCTTCCTGTTCACCGGCCAGGGGAGTCAGCGGGCGGGAATGGGGCGGGAGCTGTACGAGCGGTTCCCGGTGTTCGCGCAGGCGCTGGACACGGTGCTCTTCGAGCTGGACCCGCTGCTGGAAGGGGCGGCGCGGGAGGTGCTGTTCGCCGAGCCGGGCAGTGACGCCGCAGGACTGCTCGACCAGACATGGTGGGCGCAACCCACGTTGTTCGCGCTGGAGACTGCGCTGTTCCGGCTGGTGGAGTCGTGGGGCATCAAGCCTGACTATTTGGCAGGCCACTCGATCGGGGAGATCACGGCGGCTCACGTGGCCGGGGTTCTGTCCCTCAAGGACGCGTGCACCCTTGTCGCAGCACGGGCCCGGTTGATGCAGGCGCTTCCCCCCGGGGGGGCGATGGTCGCGGTGCAGGCGGCTGAGAAGGAGGTCGCCGACCTGCTCGCCGGGGGTGAAGTCTCGCTCGCCGCGGTGAACGGCCCGGCCTCCACGGTGATTTCCGGGGCGGAGGAAGCGGTGGTCGAGCTGGCCGCCATATTGGAGTCCCGTGACGTACGGACGCGGCGGTTGCGGGTGTCCCATGCCTTCCACTCATCCCTGATGGACCCGATGCTGGAGGACTTCCGCGCGGTCGCCGAGACGCTCACCTACCACCCCCCGCGGATCCCGATCGTGTCCACCCTGACCGGGGAACTGGCCACGGCCGAGCAGGTGTGTTCGCCGGGCTACTGGGTGGATCAGGTCCGCCAGGCTGTACGGTTCGACGACGGTGTTCGTGCGCTGCACGCGCAGGGTGTGCGGGCGTATCTGGAGCTCGGTCCCGACGGCGTGCTCACAGCGATGGCCCAGGAAACGTTCACCGACGCGGTGCTGGTGCCGGTGCTCCGCAGGGATCGCGGTGAGCAGCACGCGGTCCTGTCGGCGCTGGCCGAGCTGCATGTGCATGGTGTACGGCTCGACTGGCAGGCCGTGTTCCCCGGCGCCCGCCGAGTGGAACTGCCCACGTATGCCTTCCAGCGGCGGTGGTTCTGGCCGGGTCCCGCAGGAGCGGGGGACGCCCGGGGGCTGGGTTTGACCGCTGCGAGCCATCCGCTGCTGGGCGCCGCCGTGGGGCTGGCCGACTCCGATGAGGCGTTGCTGACCGGCCGGATCTCCTTGGGATCGCACCCATGGCTGGCTGATCACGCGGTGGGTGGTGCCGTGGTGTTCCCCGGGACGGGGTTCCTGGAGCTGGCGATCCGGGCGGGTGACCAGGTCGGGTGTGACGTGGTCGAGGAGCTGACCTTGACCGCGCCGCTGGTGCTGGGCAGAGACGAGGCTGTCACGGTTCAGGTGCGGGTGGGACCCGCTGACGAGTCGGGTCGCAGGGAACTGAGTGTTCATGCCAGGGCCGCTGAGGCGGGCGATCGTGATGGGTGGGTACTGCATGCCAGTGGTGTGCTGGCGAGCGGCGCGGGACACGATCAGGTACTCGGTGGCGCGGAGGTGTGGCCGCCTCGGGGCTCGTCTGTGATCGAGCTGGACGGGCTATACCAGCGGCTGGCCGAGATCGGGCTCGACTACGGGCCGGTGTTCCAGGGGTTGCGGGCGGCGTGGCGGGGTGCCGAAGGGGAGGTGTTCGCGGAGGTCGTCCTGCCCGAGCCGGCGGCTGACGCTGGTTCGTTCGGGGTGCATCCGGTGCTGCTGGACGCGGCGCTGCACGTGCTGCCCTTCGCCGGGCTGGGCGGTTACGAGGGCGTGCTGTTGCCGTTCTCGTGGAGGGGGGTGTGCCTGCACGCAGGTGGTGCGTCCGTCCTGCGGGTGAGGCTGGCCAGGGAGGGCGATGATTCGGTCTCGGTGAGCGCGGTGGACGCCTCCGGGGAGATGGTGCTCTCGGCGCGGTCGCTGGTGTTGCGGCCGTTCTCGGTTGACGACCTGCCGGTCGCCGGCAGTCATGAGTTGTTCCACCTGGAGTGGGCGACGTTGCACGAGCCGGCGTCCGGACCGTTGGGTGACGTGGCCGAGTTGAGGGCGGGTTCGGGCGCTGACCTTGCCGCGGGACTGGCCTCACTGGAGGTGGTGCCGGACGTGGTGACGGTCGCGGTCGGGTCGGACGGTCGCGGCGACACGGTGGGGGCGGTTCACGAGCTGGCCGCGCAGGTGCTGGGGCTGGTGCGGGCATGGCTGGCCGATGAACGGTGCCGCGGTTCCCGCCTGGTGTTCGTGACCAGCGGTGCCGTGGCGGTCGATGACAGCGAGAGCACGGTTGATCTGGCTGCTGCGGCGGCGTGGGGGCTGGTGCGAAGCGCGCAGACGGAGAATCCTGGCCAGTTCGTGCTGGTGGACGTTGTGGCCGGGCGTCCCGAAAGTGATCTGGATCTGTCGCCGGTAGGGGAGCCGCCCGTGCCGGGGACGCCGTTGGTGGCGCCCGAGGTGCTGGTCGCGGTGCTGGCGTCGGGTGAGCCGCAGGTGGCGGTGCGCGGCGGCGCGGTGACGGTTCCCCGCCTGGCGCGGGTGGTGACGGCCGGCGCCTCTGGCGCTCGTGCGTGGGACGCGGAGGGCACCGTGTTGATCACCGGTGGCACCGGTGGTCTGGGCGGGCTGCTGGCGCGGCATCTGGTGGCCGAGCAAGGGGTACGGCGTCTGCTGCTGGCCAGCCGCCGCGGAATGGACGCTCCAGGTGCGGTGGAGCTGCGGGCCGAGCTGATCGCGCATGGCGTCGAGGTCACCATCGCCGCCTGCGATGTGGCCGACCGGGGTCAGGTGGCCACGTTGCTCGCGCAGGTGGATCCCGGGCATCCACTCACGGCGGTCGTTCACACCGCTGGAGTGCTGGCCGACGGCACTATCCCGGTACTGCCGGCGGAGCGGCTGGCAGCCGTACTGAAGCCGAAGGCGGACGGAGCCTGGCACCTCCATGAGCTGACCCGCGACCTGGACCTGGCCGCGTTCGTGCTGTTCTCGTCGGTGGCGGGCACATTCGGTACGGCGGGGCAGGCCAACTACGCGGCCGCGAACGCCTTCCTGGACGCGCTAGCCGAGCATCGGCGTGCACTGGGCCTGGCCGGATCGTCACTCGCATGGGGTCCATGGGCGCAGGACGCCGGGATGACCGGTGGACTGGACGACGCCGAGCTTCGCCGCATGACGCGGGCCGGGATGCCGCCGCTGACGGCCGAGCAGGGGTTGGCGCTGTTCGACGCGGCCGTTGCGGTGGGCCGTGCGGCGGTGGTGGCGGCCCGGTTCGATGACTCGGCGGCACGGGCGCAGGGCTCGGTGCCGCATCTGCTGCGGGGACTGGTGCGAGGAGTACGCCGGTCGGCGGCTTCGGCGCCGGTCGTTGACGGGGCGCTGGGCGGGCGGCTGGCCGGCATGGGGCGGGCTGATCAGGTTCGGTTCGTGATGGACCTGGTCCGGGGCCAGGTGGCTGCGGCGCTGGGACATGCCTCGCCGGAGCTGGTGGAGATGCGGTGGGAGTTCCGCGAGCTGGGCTTCGACTCTCTCACTTCGGTGGAGTTGCGTAACCGGTTGAGCACAGCGACCGGGTTGCGGCTGCCGGCGACGCTGGTGTTCGACTACCCGACGCCGGTACTGCTGGCGGACTTCCTACTAGCCGAACTGCTGGGCGAGCAGGCCGACACGGTGGTTCCCACCGTCGTAGCCCCGGTGTCGGATGATCCGGTCGTGATCGTGGGGATGGCGTGCCGGTATCCGGGTGGGGTGGTTTGTCCGGAGGATCTGTGGCGGTTGGTGATGGAGGGGACTGATGCGATCAGTGGGTTCCCGGTGAATCGGGGGTGGGATCTGGAGGGGATCTATGATCCGGATCCTGGTCGGGTGGGGACGTCATATACGCGTCATGGTGGGTTTTTGCATGAGGCGGATGAGTTCGATGCGGGGTTCTTCGGGATTTCGCCGCGTGAGGCTTTGGCGGTTGATCCGCAGCAGCGGTTGTTGCTTGAGGTGTCGTGGGAGGCGGTGGAGCGGGCGGGGATCGAGCCGGGGTCGTTGCGCGGTAGCCGTACTGGCGTGTTCACCGGGGTGATGTACAACGACTACAGCGTGCCCCTGGCCGCCGCTGCTCAAGGGCCTGACCAGAGCGAAGGGTATGAAGCCACCGGGACCGCGCTGAGCGTGGCCTCCGGCCGGGTGTCGTACACGCTGGGGCTGGAGGGCCCGGCGGTGACCGTGGACACCGCGTGTTCGTCGTCGCTGGTGACGATGCATCTGGCGGCGCAGGCGCTGCGGTCGGGTGAGTGCTCGCTGGCGCTGGCCGGTGGCGTGACGGTCATGTCCACGCCGCAGACCTTCATAGGGTTTGCCCGGCAGCGCGGGCTGTCGGTGGACGGGCGGTGCAAGTCGTTCTCCGAAGCCGCCGACGGAGTGGGCTGGTCAGAGGGCGTCGGCGTGCTCGTACTGGAGCGGCTGTCGGACGCTCAGCGCAACGGCCACCAGGTGCTGGCCGTGCTGCGCGGGTCGGCGATCAACCAGGACGGCGCGTCGAACGGGTTGACGGCGCCGAATGGTCCGTCGCAGCAGCGGGTGATCGCTCAGGCGCTGGCCGGTGCGGGGCTTACCCCGGCTGACGTGGACGCGGTGGAAGGCCACGGGACCGGCACCACGTTGGGCGACCCCATCGAGGCTCAGGCGCTGCTGGCGACCTACGGGCAGGATCGGGAGCGGCCGCTGTTGCTGGGGTCGATCAAGTCGAACATCGGTCACACGCAAGCTGCCGCGGGCGTCGCCGGTGTGATCAAGATGGTCATGGCGATGCGGCACGGGGTGCTGCCCAGGACGGTGCACGTGGATACGCCGTCGTCTCACGTGGACTGGTCGGCCGGTGCGGTGGAGGTGCTGGCTGAGGCCACTGGCTGGCCGGAGACCGGGCGTCCGCGGCGGGCGGGTGTGTCGTCCTTCGGGATCAGTGGCACGAACGCGCACGTGATCATCGAGCAGGGGCCGCTACCGGGGCCGGTGACGGGTCAGGGGCCGGTGCAGGCGGCAGTGCCGGTGGTGGTGTCGGGCCGGACCGGGCAGGCGTTGCGGGCGCAGGCCGGGCGGCTGGCGTCCTTCGTGGGCGGCGAGTCGGGCGTGGGGCCGGCCGACGTCGCGTTCACGCTGGTGACAGCTCGATCGGCGTTCGAGCACCGGGCGGTGGTGGTCGCCGAGGACCGCGACGGTCTGCTGGGCGGGCTGAGAGCCCTGGCCGAGGATCGCCCCGGTGTCGGCGTGGTGCGCGGGCTGGCCGGCTCGGAGCCTCGGCTCGCGGTGCTGTTCACCGGTCAGGGGAGTCAGTGGGCGGGGATGGGGCGGGAGCTGTACGAGCGGTTCCCGGTGTTCGCGCAGGCGCTGGACTCGGTGGTCGCGGAGCTCGACCGTCATCTGGACGGTTCGGTTCGCGAGGTGATGTTCGCCGAGCCGGGCAGTGACGCTGCCGACCTGCTCGACCAGACGGGGTGGGCGCAGCCGGCGCTCTTTGCGCTGGAGACTGCGTTGTTCCGGCTGGTGGAGTCGTGGGGCATCAAGCCTGACTATTTGGCAGGCCACTCGATCGGGGAGATCACGGCGGCGCATGTGGCCGGGGTGTTGTCGCTCAAGGATGCGTGCACGTTGGTGGCGGCGCGGGCGCGGTTGATGCAGGCGCTTCCCGCCGGTGGGGCGATGGTGGCGGTGCAGGTGTCGGAGGAGGAGGTCGCGAAGCTGCTGAGCGGGTCTGAGGTCTCGATCGCGGCGGTGAACGGTCCGGCCTCCATCGTGATGTCCGGGGCCGAGCGGGCGGTGCTGGAGACGGCCGCCGTCTTGGAAGAGAGCGGACACAAGGTCCGGCGGTTGCGGGTGTCGCATGCCTTCCATTCGCCGTTGATGGACCCGATGCTGGAGGACTTCCGCGCGGTCGCCGAGACGCTGGCCTACAACCCGCCGGAGATCCCGATCGTCTCCACCCTGACCGGCGAGGTGGTCACGGCCGAGCTGCTGTGCTCGCCGGGCTACTGGGTGGACCAGGCTCGCGGTGCCGTACGGTTCGCCGACGGCCTCCGCACGCTGCACGCCCAGGGCGTACGCGCCTACCTCGAACTGGGCCCTGACGGTGTGCTCACAGCGATGGCCCAGGAAACGTTCACCGACGCGGTGCTGGTGCCGGCGCTCCGCAGAGACCGTGGCGAGCAGCACACGATCATGTCGGCGCTGGCCGGACTGCACGTCCATGGCGTTCCGCTCAACTGGCAGGCACTGCTCCCAGGGGCCCGCCGCGTGGACCTGCCCACGTACCCCTTCCAGCGTCGTCGCTACTGGCCGAAGCCTTCGCCCACCCGCCCAGGAGATGTGACCGCCGCCGGTCTGGGAACCCCGGATCACCCCTTGCTGGGAGCCGCCGTCGAACTGGCCGACGGTGACGAAGTGATCTTCACAGGCAGGCTCTCGACCCGGTCCCACCCGTGGCTCTCCGACCACGCCGTGTCGGGCCAGGTGGTGGTTCCCGCGACCGTCTTCCTCGAACTGGCGATCCGGGCCGGCGACGAGGTCGGCTGTGCCAGAGTGGAGGACCTGACTCTCGCCGCCCCGCTGACCCTGTCAGACCAAGGCGTCCAGGTGCAGGTACGAGTGGGCGGACCGGATGCGAACGGTCGCCGGCCGCTGAGCGTCCACGCGCGGCAGGAAGACGAGAAGGACCGCCCCTGGGTACGGCACGCCGCCGGCCACCTGGCGGTGGAACTCACCACGATGCCACCCTTCGACACCACGGTATGGCCGCCGGCAGGAGCGGAGCCGGTCTCGCTGGAGGGCTTCTACGAGGAGCGGACGGCCAACGGGTTCGACTACGGACCCTCGTTCCGAGGCTTGACCGCGGTGTGGCGGCACGGCGCCGACATGATCGCCGACGTCGCCCTGCCCGAGGAGACCGCTCACGAGGCAGGGTCGTACGGTATGCATCCCGCGTTGCTCGACGCGGTGCTGCACCTGTGCCTGCTGCTCGACCGGAGCGAGGCGGCCGGCCGCAAGGTGCCGTTCGCCTGGGAGGGCGTGTCCTTGGCCACGGCGGGCGCGTCGGCCGTCCGGGTACGGATGTCTTGGGCAGGGCCGGACACGATGTCGATCGCCATCTCCGGCGCCGGAGGCCCCGTGGCCTCGATCGAGTCGCTGAGCCTGAGAATCCTTGCGGAAGAGGAGACCACCGGCCCGCGCTTGATCGGAAAGGACTCCCTGTTCCGGCTGGACTGGGTCCCGCTGGCCGTACAGCAACCGGGGATGGACGACGAGAAGTCCGTAGAAATCAGGTCAAGTGCTGACCTGCGGTCGCTCGAAGAGGTACCGCGCACGGTGCTGGTCACCGTGACGGGAACCGATGATGTGCCTGCGGCCGCGCACAGCCTGGCGTCGAACGCGCTGGACCTGGTCCGATCCTGGCTCGCCGACGAGCGGTTCGAAGACTCGCGGCTGGCGTTCATCACCCGGGACGCGCTGGACGGCGGCGACCTGGCGGCCGCGACCGTCTGGGGCCTCGTCCGAGCAGCCCAGGCAGAGCACCCCGGCCGGTTCGCCCTGATCGACCTCGATCAGGAAGCCGACCTCGAGAACGTGGCGTCGGCTCTGGCCGCAGGCGAGCCGCAAGTCAAGGTCAGGAGCGGTGCCGTGCTGGCAGGTCGCCTGGCCAGGGTCTCCCCGCCCGCCGAGCTAACGGACCTGGCCTGGGACCCCGAGGGGACAGTACTGATCACCGGCGGCACCGGAGGCCTGGGCGGCACGCTGGCCCGCCACCTCGTGACCAGGCACGGCATCAGGCACCTGATGCTGGTGAGCCGTAGTGGCGACAGAGCCGAGGGCGCCCGCGAGCTGGTGGCAGCGCTCCCCGGCGCCGAGGTGACTGTCGTGGCCTGCGATCTGGCGGATCGAGCCGCCGTCGCGGACCTGCTGGCCAAGGTCCCGGCCGAACACCCGCTGACCGCGGTGGTCCACGCCGCGGGCGTCCTGGACGACGGCCTGATAGACACCCTGACGCCGGAGAGCCTGGAGAAGGTGTTCCGTCCCAAGGTGGACGCGGCCTGGCACCTGCACGAGCTGACCCATGACCTGTCGGCGTTCGTCCTCTTCTCGTCAGTGGCAGGGACGTTCGGTACGGCAGGGCAGGCCAACTACGCCGCGGCCAACACCTTCTTGGACGCGCTCACCCAGCGCCGCCGGGCGGAAGGCCTGCCGGGCCTCTCACTCGGGTGGGGCCCGTGGGCCCAGAACGGCGGTATGACCGGCGCCCTGAGCCAGGCCGAGATGGACAGGCTCGCCAGGCGCGGCATGCTCCCGCTCGCTCCTGAGCACGGCCTGGCCCTGTTCGACGCCACGGTCACGGGCGACGAACCGGCCCTGGTGCCCGCCCGCCTGAACCTGGCTGCGTTCCGCACGGACATCCCGCCCCTGCTCCGAGGGCTGATCAGGCCGACAGCCGGGCAGCGAGCGCCTGCCGTACCGAATGATCGCCTCGCACAGCTAGGGGCGGATGCACGGCGGGCCGCCCTGCTCGAACTGGTCCGTACCGAGATCGCCCTGGTCCTCGGCCACGCGGACGGCGCCGCGATCGAGCCGCTGAGCAGCTTCCAGAGCATGGGCTTCGACTCGCTGACCGCCGTCGAGGTCAGGAACCGGCTAACCGGCGTCACCGGGTTGCGCCTGCCGGTCACCCTGGTGTTCGACTACCCGAACGTCACGGCGCTGACGGAACTGCTGCTCGCCGAGTTGTACGGCGAGGCGCCCGCCCAGGAGACGGTGACGGTCATGCCCACCGATGACGATCCCGTGGTGATCGTGTCGATGGCGTGCCGCTACCCGGGCGGAGTGACCTCCCCCGAGGACCTGTGGCAGCTGGTCGTGGACGGCGGCGACGCGATCTCGGCGTTCCCGGACTCCCGAGGCTGGGATCTGGACGCGCTGTACGACCCCGGCCGCGAGCACCGCGGCACCAGCTACGTCCGCCAGGGCGGGTTCATGCATGATGCGGGCGCGTTCGATGCCGCCTTCTTCGGCATCTCGCCTCGCGAGGCGCTCGCGATGGACCCGCAGCAGCGGCTCCTGCTCGAAGTGTCGTGGGAGGCGATCGAGCGGGCAGGGATGGACCCGCTCTCCCTGCGCGGCAGCCACACAGGCGTGTTCGCCGGGATGATGTACCACGACTACGCCACGAGTGCGGAGTTCCCGCCGGACGTGATGACCTTCATGGGCACCGGTACGGCAGGCAGCGTCATGTCGGGACGTCTGTCCTACACGCTCGGCCTGGAAGGCCCGGCGGTCACCGTGGACACCGCGTGCTCCTCCTCGCTGGTGGCGTTGCATCTCGCGGCGCAGGCGCTGCGAAGCGGTGAATGCTCGCTCGCCCTGGCAGGCGGGGTCACCGTGATGGCCACCCCGGGAGCGTTCGTCGACTTCAGTGCCCAGGGCGGGCTGGCCGGTGACGGCCGGTGCAAGTCCTTCTCCGAGGCGGCCGACGGGGTCGGCTGGTCAGAGGGCGTCGGCATGCTGGTGCTGGAACGGCTGTCGGACGCGCGGCGAAACGGTCACCGGGTGCTGGCCGTCGTCCGCGGGTCGGCGGTGAACCAGGACGGCGCCTCCAACGGGCTGACCGCCCCGAACGGGCTGTCGCAGCAGCGGGTGATCCGCCAGGCGCTGGCCTCCGCCGGGCTCGCCCCGGCGGACGTGGACGCGGTGGACGGACACGGGACAGGGACGAGACTGGGTGACCCGATCGAGGCCCAGGCACTGCTGGCCACGTACGGGCACGACCGGGAGCAGCCGCTGCTGCTGGGCTCGATCAAGTCGAACCTCGGCCACACCCAGGCCGCCGCGGGCGTCGCCGGTGTGATCAAGATGCTCATGGCCATGCGTCACGGCCTGCTGCCGAGAACCGTGCACGTGGACGCGCCCACGTCGCATGTTGACTGGGACCAGGGCGCGGTGCGACTCCTCACCGAGGACCACCCGTGGCCGGAGACCGGGCGGCCACGGCGAGCCGCGGTGTCGTCGTTCGGCATCAGCGGCACCAACGCCCACGTGATCATCGAGCGGTCCCCGGAGCCGGTCGAGGCGGTGCGGGAGCCGCTGACGGGAACGGTGCCCGTGCTGGTGTCGGGGAAGAGCCCTGACGCGCTGCCCGCACAGGCGGCGGCCCTGCTGTCGCGGGTCCAGGCCGACCCGGACGTTTCGCTCGCGGATCTGGGCTTCTCGCTGGCCACGACCCGTTCGACGTTCGAGCATCGGGCCGTGCTGCTGGCCGGTGACCGGGACGAGCTGATGTCCGGCCTGGCGGGCCTGGCGGGCGGACAGGCCGCACCCCGGGTGCTCCACGGACGTGGCACGCGGCAGGGCAGACTCGCGCTGCTGTTCACCGGGCAGGGTGCTCAGCGGGCCGGAATGGGCCGTGAGTTGTACGAGCGCTTCCCGGCGTTCGCCGACGCCTTCGACGCCGTGCTCGCCCACCTGGAGCATCCGCTCCGTGAGGTGATGTTCGGCGACGGTGACCTGCTGGACCAGACTGCGTACACCCAGCCGGCGATGTTCGCGCTGGAGGTGGCGCTGTTCCGCCTGGTGGAGTCCTGGGGCATCAAACCGGACGTCCTGGCCGGGCACTCGATCGGCGAGATCGCGGCCGCGCACGTGGCGGGCGTGCTGTCGCTGGAGGACGCGTGCCGGCTGGTGGAGGCACGTGGCCGCCTGATGCAGGCGCTGCCGCCTGGTGGCGCGATGCTGGCCGTACAGGCTTCTGAACAGGATGTTCTGCCGCTCCTGGATGGGCACGAGGTTTCGCTCGCCGCGGTGAACGGTCCCGCCTCTGTGGTGATCGCCGGTGCCGAGGCGGCGGTCGGCCGGATCGCCGCGCTGCTGGAAGCGGACGGGCGCAGGACGACCCGGCTGAAGGTGAGCCACGCGTTCCACTCGCCGCTCATGGAACCGATGCTGGCCGGCTTCCGCCGGGTCGCCGAGGGCATGACCTTCTCGCCGCCGCGGATCCCGATGGTGTCGAGTGTGACCGGCGGACTCGCCACGGACGAGCTGTGCTCGCCGGACTACTGGGTGGAGCAGGTGCGGCGCCCGGTCAGGTTCGCCGATGCGGTGGAGGAGTTGCACCGGCAAGGAATCACCGCCTACCTCGAACTGGGACCCGACGCCGTGCTGACCGCGATGGCCGAGGACATCGTCACGGCCGAGCTGGTCTCGGCGCTGCGCAGGGACCGCGACGAGCAGACCGCGATCATGACGGCGGTGGCCGCGCTGCACGCGAGTGGGGTCACAGTGGACTGGCCGGCGGTGTTCGGGACCGCGTTCGCCGCCGCTCGCCGGGTGGACCTGCCGACGTACGCCTTCCGGCGCCAGTGGTTCTGGCCGAGCGGACGGCGCATCGGCGACGTCCGTGATCTCGGGCTGACAGCGGCGGCGCACCCGCTGCTGGGCGCCGCCACGACACTGGCCGGATCGGACGGTCTCGTGCTCACCGGCCGGCTCTCGCCGCGGTCGCAGCCGTGGCTCGCCGACCACGTCATCGGCGGCACCGTGGTGTTCCCCGGCACCGGCCTGCTGGAGCTCGCCATCCGGGCGGGTGATCAGGCCGGGTGCGACCGGGTGGAGGAGCTCACCCTGGCCGAACCGCTCGTGCTCGGCGAGGGCGAGGCGGTGGCCGTCCAGGTGTCGGTAGGCGCGCCGGACGCGTCGGGTCACCGCGACCTGGGCATCTACGCCCGGCCCGCCGACGACGAGCCGTGGACGCTGCATGCGAGCGGCGTGCTCTCGCACGGCGATCACGTGACCGGGGGCGGGGTCGAGGCGTTCGAGGTGTGGCCGCCCCGTGGCGCGTCGCCCGTCGAGCTGGGCGGCCTCTACGACCGGTTCGCCGAGGGCGGGTTCGGCTACGGACCGGTGTTCCAGGGGCTGCGCACGGCCTGGCGGCGCGACGGCGAGGTGTTCGCCGAGGTCACCCTGCCTGACGACGCGGGCGCGTACGGGATGCACCCGGCGCTGCTGGACGCCGCCCTGCACGCGGTGCCCTTCCTGGAATCGGTGGAGCCCGAGGCAGGGCGCGTGCCGTTCGCCTGGGGCGGGGTGAGCCTGCACGCCGCGGGTGCGACGACGCTGCGCGTACGCGTGACCAGAACCGGCGAGGACTCCGTGTCGATGATCGCGGTGGACCCGGAGGGTGCCGCCGTGCTCGCCGCCGAGTCGCTGGTCACGCGTACGGCACCGCCGGCCGGTGATCGGCGGTCGACACGGGATGCGCTGTACCGGCTGGAGTGGACACCTTTGCCCCGGGTGGCGGGCGCCGCCGCTGGGCCGTACGTGGAGATCCTGACCGGGGACCTCGCCACAGTGGAGAGCCCGGATGCGGTGGCCGTGGTCGTGGGCTCGTCCTCCCGCACCGATGTCATTGCCGCGACGCGCGAGGCCACCACCCGGGTCCTGGGGCTCCTGCAGCAACGGCTCGCGGGCGACACCTCGCTCATCGTGGTGACGAGTGGCGCGGTCGCGGTCCTGGACGACGACCACGTGACCGACCTGCCGGGGTCCGCGGTGTGGGGCCTGGTCCGCGCCGCGCAGGCCGAGAACCCCGGCCGCTTCGTGCTCGTCGATCTCGATACCCGGCAGGAGCCGTCCAGCGCGCTGCTTTCGGCCGTTCTGGCCTGCGGCGAGCCGCAGATCGCGGTGCGCGACGGGGTCCTGAGCGCGGCGCGCCTGGTGCCTGCCGCGCCGGAACAGGACACCGTACGCCGGTGGGACCCCGAGGGCACGGTGCTGATCACTGGTGGCACAGGCGGTCTCGGCGCCGAGGTGGCCCGCCATCTGGTGCGGAAGCACGAGGTACGGCACCTACTGCTGGCCGGCCGCCGGGGGCCGGACGCACCGGGCGCACCCGCACTGCGGGCCGAGCTGGCGGCCTGTGGGGCGGAGGTCACCGTCGCCGCGTGCGACGTCTCAGACCGCGACGCGCTCACCGCCCTCCTGGCCACCGTCCCCGCCGAGCGCCCGCTGACCGCGGTGGTCCACGCGGCAGGCGTGCTGGACGACGCGACGATCACCTCCCTCACACCCGAGCGGCTGGACACCGTGCTGTGGCCCAAGGCGGGCGCCGCCTGGCACCTGCACGAGCTCACCCGGGACATGGATCTGGCCGCGTTCGTGCAGTTCTCATCGATGGCAGGCCTGGCAGGCGGCGCGGGGCAGGGCAATTACGCCGCCGCCAACGCCTTCCTCGACGGCCTGGCCCACCACCGGCGGGCCGCCGGACTGCCCGCTCAGTCCCTGGCCTGGGGCCCCTGGGCAAGGGATATCGGGATGACCAGTGGACTCGACGAGCCCGACCGGAGGCGGATGGAGCGCGCGGGCATCCGCCCGCTCTCGGTGGAGCAGGGGCTGGAGCTGTTCGACGCCGCCCGCGCCATCGACCGTCCGGTGCTGGCACCGGTCCGGCTCGATCTGCGTCCGCGCGAGGCTGCGCCGCCGCTGCTGCGAGGCCTCATGCCCACCAGACGTCGTACGGCCACAGGCCGGCAGGAGGAGCCGGACACCCTGGTCCGCAGACTGACCTCGTTGAGCACCGCGGAGCGTGCCGACGCGCTGGTGAATCTCGTACGGGCCGAGGTGGCCGGCGTGCTCGGGCACGCCGGAGCCGACACCGTCGAATCCGGCCGCGCCTTCATGGAGCTGGGTTTCGACTCCCTCACCGCTGTCGAGCTACGCAACAAGCTGAACGGCGCCACCGGGCTGCGCCTGCCGGTCTCCCTGGTGTTCGACCACCCCACGCCGCTCGCCCTCGCCGGCCATCTGCTCGACCGCCTCGGCCTGAGTGAGCAGGCCGGGTCCGCGGCGCTTCTGTCCGAACTCGCGAAACTGGAGAGGGCTTTCACCGAGCTGGCCGTCGACAAGGACGTGCACAAGCAGGTCGTGGCACGTCTGGACATCCTGAGGACCAAATGGGCGGCACTGGTGCACGATTCCGGTGACGCGGACCTCGACCTCGACGCGGTCACGGACAGCGAGATGTTCGACATTCTCGACAACGAACTCGGCCTGTCGTGAGGTAAGGGGAGCGGGCCACATCATGAAGGCACGAAAATTGACGGAGTTCTCCGGCCGCTGGCTGGTGCGTCGGGGCCTGGTGATGACGGCCATCGCTGTCGCCGCCTCCGCATCGTATTAGCTCACAAAATCGGGTATAAACACACGTAAAACACCATTGAAACGGTGGTGAATCCACACCATGTACGCCGAGGAACGACAGCAGGACATCCTGTGCGCGGCACGGGCCGCCGGTCGGGTGGACGTCGTGACGCTCGCGGAGCAGTACGGCGTGACGACGGAGACGATCCGCCGGGACCTGACGGCTCTGGAGCGCGCCGGTGTCCTGCGGCGCGTGCACGGCGGTGCGATCCCGGTCGAACGGCTCGGTTTCGAACCCGCCCTCTCCGCGCGAGACGAGGTCATGACGGTGGAGAAGGAACGCATCGCCAAGGCGGCGCTGGCCGAACTGCCGCAGGACGGCGCGATCATCATCGACGCAGGTTCGACCATGAGCCGCCTGGTCCAGTTCCTGCCACCGGACCGCGAACTCACCGTCGTCGTCAACTCCCCGCCGCTCGCGTCCGCCCTCGCGACCCGTCCTGCGCTCACAGTCCTGATGCTGGGCGGCAGGGTCAGAGGCCGCACGCTCGCGACGGTCGAGGACTGGGCGCTTCAGCAACTCTCGCAGTTGCATGTGGACGTGGCCTTCATGGCAACGAACGGCTGCTCGGTAGCGAAGGGGCTGACCACGCCCGACCCGGCGGAGGCGGCCGTCAAACGGGCGATGATCGCCTGTGCGCAGAGGTCCGTGCTGCTAGCTGACCATACGAAGTTCGCCGGGAGCTATCTGGCCCGTTTCGCCACGCTGTCGGAGATCGACATGATCATCACGGATATGGAGATCAGCCCGGACCTCGCCGCCACCCTGGCCGCCTCAGGCCCGGAGATCGTCAGAGCATGACTGCCCAAGGTATGGCGAGCAGCAGGGTGAGAGCGCGTTCCCTCGAAACGCATGGACATGACCGGGAGTCGGGCATCAGGTCTGGAGGGTTGTCCAGGACTCCACAGTCGCTTCGGCGATGATTTCTATGCGGCGGCCATATGCCAGATGCCCATCAGGCACGAAGCTACCGTCCTTCCACCTGCCAAGCTCACATCTATGCCGCATCGGCGGTGAAGGTGGCCTGCGCTTCGAGAAGATCTCCGAGGTACGCGGCAGCTACCGGGTGCGGGTGACCGACACCGGGCCGAGCCGGGTCGGGTCCGCCTCGCTCATGGCCGGCCATTTCAACACCGACTGCGGAGGCCCCTGGAACACCCGGGCATCTCGCGCGCCAGGCAGCGGCTCACCGTCCTGCGGCGTCCGGTCCAAGAAGGTCCGCCGGCTGCGGGACAAGGAGCTGGTCTGACAGCACACCGTCGGCCGCGGCACGGCACTGGTCGAGCGTGACCCCGGCCAGGGACTCCCGTACGGCGGGCACGCTCGTGGCGGACATCGACAGGCTGGTGACGCCGAGCCCGACCAGAACGGGAGCCAGCCGGGGGTCCCCAGCCGCCTCACCGCAGACGCCGACCGGCTTGCCCGCCTCCAGCCCGGCCCGCGCGCACGCGCCGACCAGCCGTAGCAACGCCGGCTGCCAGGGGTCGAGCAAATCGGCCAGCCTGGCATGCTGCCGGTCGGCGGCGAAGGTGTACTGGGACAGGTCATTGGTGCCGATGCTGAGGAAGTCGACGTGTTCGAGCAGCTCGCGCGCCATCAGGGCGGCAGCGGGCACCTCGATCATCACGCCGGCACGCGTCACCCCGCGTTCCCTGGCCCGCGAGGCGAACGCGGCGGCTTCCTGCCAGGTGGTGACCATCGGCGCCATGACCCAGACTTCCGCCGACGGGTGCGCGGCAGCGGCGCGGACGATGGCGTCGAGCTGGGTGTCCAGGACCTGGGGCAGCACCCGGTCCACGCGGAGCCCGCGGATGCCGAGCGCCGGATTCTCCTCCTCGGCCAGGCCCAGGAAGGGAAGCGGCTTGTCGGTGCCCGCGTCGAGGGTGCGGACGACGACCTTGCCGCCGCGCGAGAAGACCGCGGCGTAGGCCGCCTCCTGCTCCTCCAGGCTGGGTGCGGTGCGCCGGTCGAGGAAGAGGAACTCGGTGCGGAAGAGCCCCACGCCCTCCTCGCCGACCGGGTCCGCAGCCGAGCCGATGTTGCTCATCAGCGGCACCGCGTGCCCGTCAGCAGTACGGCCGGGGCCACGGCTGGCGAGCAGTCGTGCCCTGGTGGCCAGGAAGGCGTCGCGGATCTCGGTGACCTCGCCTTCCGTGACGCCCTGCCGTACGGACCCGAGAGAGCCGTCGACGGCGACCAGCTCTCCGTCTGCGAGTACTTCGGCGGTCGGGCAGGCGACGACGGCGGGGATGCCGCGGGCCCTGGCCAGGATGGCGGTGTGGCTGGTCGGTCCGCCGCGCTGGGTGACGATGGCCAGCACGGAGGAGTCCAGCGTGGCGGTGTCGGCGGGTGACAGGTCGTCGGCGACCAGGACGTACGGGTGGCCGGGCTCGGGCAGTCCTGGCATGGGCTGTCCGAGTGCCGCGGCGACGGCCCGGTTGCGCAGGTCCTCCAGGTCGGCGGCCCGTTCTGCGAAGTAGCCGCCGAGTTCGAGCATGGCCTTCTCATGGGCGGAGAAGGCCCGGTCGAGAGCGCGGGCGGCGTCCAGGCCATCGGCGGTCAGCCGCTCGGCCTCCTCCAGCAACTGAGGGTCCTCGACCATCATGATCTGGGCTTCGAGGATCTCCGCGGCTTCGCCGACCGCTCGGCTGCGGAGCTGAAATGCCACTGCAGAAAGCGCCTCCGAGACGTTCAGCACCGAGGAACCGGTGAGTGCGGGAGGCCCGGCCATCCGGGCCACGGGTCCGGCGATCAGGCCGGGGCTCACCCCGATACCGGTCAGCGGCTCACTCATCGTCGAGATCCTTGGACAGCAACTCAGCCAGGATGTCGAGAGCATCGGATGAGTCGGAGCTCAGCGTCACCAGCGTGCCCTGGGTCGCGCCGAGCGACAGCACGCCGAGCATGCTGGTCGCGGGTACGCTCTTGGAGCCGACCCCGATGCGCACCGGCACCCCGAGCCGCTGCGCCTCCTGGACGAAGATCTTCGCGGGGCGGGCGTGCAGGCCGCTGCTGGAAGCCACGGCGACGGTCAGTTCAGGCATGGGAGCTCCCGGGTTCGATGGTGACCTTGATGGCCGCTCCGCGGGCGACCAGGTCGATCGCGTCCAGGACGCGGTCGAGGGGCAGCCGGTGGGTGATGAGGTCCGCGACGGGCACCGCTCCTGAGGAGATCAGCTCCAGCGCGGCGGCGTTGTGCGCAGGGGAGGAACCGTTGGCGCCGACGATGGTCAGCTCGCGGTAGTGCACTAGGTTGGAGTCGATCGAGGCGATCGGGTTGTCCTTGGCCAGACCGCCGAAGAAGCTGATGCGTCCCTGGCGGGCGGCCATACGGACAGCGGACTCCTGGGCGGCGCCCGAGGCCGCCGCGGTGATCACCACGTCGGCGCCGCGTCCACCGGTGAGCTTCAGCACCTGCTCCTCGACGTCGCTGTCGATGGCGGCGTCCGGGTGGACCAGGTCAGAGGCCATGGCGAGCCGGGTCGGGTTGACGTCGACCAGGAAGACCCGCGCCGCGCCGCGTGCCCGCGCCAGGCGTACGTGAAGGCAGCCGATCGGACCTGCGCCCATGACCACCACGTCGTCGCCCTCGCCGACCCTGGCCAGCCCCTGGCCGTTGAGCACGCAGGCCAGGGGCTCGGCCACGGACGCCTCGGCGAAGGAGACGTTGTCGGGGATGCGGTTGACGCCGTTGACGGCCACGACCTTGTCGGGGATCGCCATGTACTCGGCGAAGCCACCGTCGTAGTGGTAGCCCATCGACTCCTGATTCGGGCAGACCGTCATGCGGCCGCGCATGCACTCGGCGCACACGCCACACGGGATCGCGGCGATCACCTGGACCCGCTCGCCGGTGCCCACGACCTCACCGGCGATCTCGTGACCCATCACGCGCGGAGGCCTGATGTGATGGTGCCCGTGCCGGTAGATCTTGTTGTCGGTGCCGCAGGTGGAGCAGTTGACCACCTGGATGACCAGGTCGCCCTCCGGCATCGGGGCATCTTCGATGCGGATGTCCCCAGGGGCATGGAAACGGGCGACCTTCACGACAGCTCCTTCAGAATGGTCTTGACGTCCTGCGCCTCGCGCAGCGTCCTGGCCCGGTCGGGATCGAGCAGGATCTCGGCCAGCTCGGCGAGCAAGGCGACATGCCCGTCGCCGAGGGCGGCGATGCCGACGCAGAGCACGACCCTGTCGCCGTCCCAGTCGACGCCGTCAGGGAAACGCACGACGCAGATCGCGTCACGCCTGATGTGCTCGCGCGAGACGCCGTGCGGGATGGCCACGCCCTCGCCCACGTACGTGGAGATTGAATGCTCGCGATCGAGCATGGCCTGGATGTACGGCTCGGCCACCGCTCCGGTGGCCACCAGGAGACGACCGCACTTCTCGATCGCCTCCTCCCGCGAGGCCGCACTCTCGTTGAGGAGTACGGCACGCGGCTCCAACACCTCACGCACCGACCGTTCCACCCTTCTTGATGGTGTCGACGAGCTTGGTGACGGCGGGATCCCCGAGGAAGATCTGGAAGGAGATGACGACCTTGCCAGGCGCAATGGCACGGGCGCGCTCGGCCAGTCCAGCGTGGGTGACGACCACGTCGGCGTCCGCGGGGATCTCGTTGACGGGGGTGTGAGCCACCTCGACGCCGGTGCCCTTAAGCTGCTTGCGCAGCGTGCTGGCGAGCATGACGCTGCTGCCCATGCCGGCGTCGCAGGCGACAATGAGTTTGTGGATGTCCTTGCTCTCGATGGTGCTCACTTGGCCTCCTCGGGCTGAGGCTCGGGTTCCTCAGCCTTCTCGTTCCTGCCGAATCCGAGCAGCACGGACGCGACGGCGAAGGTCACCGCTGCGGCGATGAGGATGCCGAGCAGCATGCCGAACCAGCCGCCCTTGGGCGTGACGGCGAGGTAGGCGAAGATGCTGCCGGGCGAGGGGGTGGCAACCAGGCCGGAGCCGGTGACCAGGAAGGTCGCGATGCCTGCGGCACCGCCCGCGATCATCGCCAGGATCAGGCGCGGCTTCATCAGGACGTACGGGAAGTAGATCTCGTGGATGCCACCGAAGAAGTGGATGATGATCGCGGCGGGGGTGCTGGGACGCAGGGCGCGCGGGCCGAAGAAGAAGAACGCCAGCAGCAGGCCGAGGCCGGGGCCGGGGTTCGACTCGATCATGAACAGGATCGACTTGGTCTCGGCCGCGGCCTCGGCGACACCGAGCGGGCCGAGCACGCCGTGGTTGATGGCGTTGTTCAGGAACAGCACCTTGGCGGGCTCGACCAGGATCGAGGCCAGCGGCAGCAGGCCGGTCTCGACCAGCCAGGCCACTCCGTCACCGGCGACCCGGGTCAGCGCCGCGACCACCGGGCCGATGCCCAGCAGGCCGGCGACAGCCATGGCGCCCGCCACGATGCCGGCGGTGAAGTTGTCGACCAGCATCTCGAAGCCGGCCTTGGTACGGTCCTGGACGAGGCCGTCGACGAGCTTGATGACGTAGGCGGCGAGCGGGCCGATGATCATCGCGCCGAGGAACATCGGGGTGGTGCCCTCGGGTGTCGTGGCGCCGACCACGACACCCATCGTGGCGACCGCGCCGACGACCGCGCCGCGCTGGCCATGGACCATGCGGCCGCCGGTGTAGCCGATCAGGACGGGCAGCAGGATGCTGATCATCGGGCCGACGAGCTTGGCGAGCGTCTCGTTCGGCAGCCATCCGGTGGGGATGAACAGCGCGGTGACGAGGCCCCAGGCGATGAACGCGCCGATGTTCGGCATGATCATGCCCGCTAAGTAGCCGCCGATGCGCTGGATGGTGGCTTTCACCCCGGTTCCTATAACCGGGGGGGTGTAGGTGTCAACCATGGGTGTGCTCCTCTAGCAAAGGGGGTGGAGAGGATCGGGGGGTCGGATGGTGACGGTGTCGTGGTTGATGTGTTCCGGGCCGGGCATGCGGCTGCCGGGGAGTGCGACCGCTGCCGCGCCCCAGGCCAGGCCAGCGGCCAGGGCCTCGGGTCCGTGTGCGCCGGCCGACAGGAAGCCGGCGAGCAGCGCGTCCCCCGCGCCGACCGAGCTGCGGGGTTCCGCGCGGGCGTTGCCGTACCAAATGCCGTCATGCTGGAGCAGGAGCGCACCGTCGGCACCGAGGCTGGCCAGGACGGTGCGCGCCCCCGAGGCGCGCATCTTCTCGGCCGCTTCGATGACATCGCCCAGGCAGGCCAGGCGCATCCCGGTGACCTCGGCCAGCTCCTCCCGGTTGGGCTTGACCAGGTCGGGGCCGGCTTTCAGGGCGGTCTGCAGCGCCGGGCCGCTGGTGTCGACCGCGACGCGCAGCCCTGAGGCGGCGAACGCGCGGCACATCGACGGGTAGACCTTGGCGGGCATGTCGAGTGGCAGGCTGCCGGACAGGACCACCCAGTCGGCCACGTGCGCGGCGCCCAGGACAGCCTGCGCGACCAGGGCGAGTTCGGAGCCGTCCAGCGGGGTGCCTGGTTCGTTGATCTTGGTGGTGGTGCCGTCGGGCTCGGCGAGGGTGATGTTGGAGCGGGTGCGGCCCTGGATCGAGACCGTGGCCATGTCCAGGCCCTCGGCGGTCAACAGGGCGATGAGCTGCTCGCCTTCGCTTCCCCCGTACGGCACGACGGCGCACGAGGCGATGCCGTTGGCCAGGAGCGCACGGGAGACGTTGACGCCCTTGCCCCCGGGATCCAGCCTGGCGGCGGCGGCCCTGATGAGGGCGCCGCGCTCAAGCTTGCCGATCTCGACGGTCCTGTCGAGGCTCGGGTTGAGGGTGACGGTGAGGATCACGCGCGGATCACCTCGGGTCCGGCGGCGGCCAGCCGAGCGGCCAGCGCGGGGTCGATGCCGGTGTCGGTGACGATGACGTCGATCTGCGCGAGCGTCCCGAATCTGGCCAGGTAGGTGCCAGTGAACTTGGTGTGGTCGGCGAGTAGCACGCTGCGCTCCGACGCCTCGATCATGGCCCGCTTGATGGCCGCCTCCGCCGGGTCGGGCGTGGTCAGCCCGTGCTCGACCGAGCAGCCGTTGGTCGCGATGAACGCGACGTCGGCGTGCAGGTGCCGCAGTGGTTGCAGGGCCAGGTCGTCGACCGAGGCGAGCGTCCTGCCGCGTACCCTGCCGCCGAGCATGATGACCGTCAGGTTCGGCCGCATCGCCAGCGCGGTGGCCAGTGGCGGGGAGTTGACGATCACCGTGAGCTCGCGGTCAGCGGGGAGCACGTGGACCAGGCGGCCGGTGGTGGTGCCGGCATCGATGATCACCGAGCCGTCGTCGGGGAACTCGGCGAGCGCGGCCTTCGCGATGCGTTCCTTCTCGCCGGTCATGACCTCGTCGCGGGCAGCCAGGCCTGGCTCGAAGCCGAGACGTTCGACCGGGATCGCTCCGCCGTGGACGCGGCGCAGGACTCCGGCTCGCTCCAGCACCGTCAGGTCTCGCCTGATGGTCTCTGTGGTCACTTCCAGCTCTTCCGCCAGCCGTACGACGTCGACACGTCCGGCTTCGCGGGCTCGTCGGAGGATCTCCTGCTGCCGTTCCTCGGCGTACATGATGTTTGTTTACCGCCGTTTCGTTTGGTTTACCCTTTGTTTAGACCAGATTTTAGTGGTGGTCAAGGGTATGCGGAAGCCAGGAGCACGTTCTAGGGAAACTGCTAGACCGTCGCCGAGCAGGGGGCGAGGAAGCGGGTGCTGATCCACTGGATGGCCGACCAGGGGCAGCGACACTCGCCGAATCCGCCGTAGACCTGTACGCCTTTCACCGGAAGATTGCACGTGGGTCCTGTCGATAGAAGCTCATGACCTCGCCGTCCCTCGCGCTTCCCTCGTTTACTCCGCAGTCGAGCAGACTCTGAGAGCCTGCCGACAAAGGATTTGGCCGCTGAGGCCGGGGCCAGGGATGCCCTGGTCGAGGCCATCTTCGAGTGATACGCCCGCGAACAGGAGCGGGCTCCTGATAGCTGAGGTGTTGTCTACGCAACTCGGCGGCCAGGAGCCCGTGGTTGGCGGATCACCGGGTGCCTGCTTGCAGTTCGGCCGGGCGGCGGGCGGCGCGCAGCTCGCGCAGGTTGGGGATGTGGTTGTAGAGGGGGTCCAGCCAAGGTGAGCCCAAAAGCCGCAATACAAGATCAACAACGTTGTGGCTCAGGCACGGACCTGTGTGACGTCAGGCCTTGGCGAGGTGGCGGTAGATGGTGGGGCGGGTGACGCCGAACTCGTCGGCGATCCGCTGGACGGTGTAGTCGCCGGAGTCGTACATCTCCCGGGCGAGGCGGACCTGGCGGGGGCCGAGCTTGGGTTTTTGTCCGCCGGTACGGCCCCGGGCGCGGGCGGCCTCCAGCCCGTCCATCGTGCGCTCCGACATCAGGGCGTGCTCGAACTCGGCGATCGCTCCGAGGATCTGGAAGAACATCCGGCCGACGGCGGTGGAGGTGTCGATGCCCTGGTCGAGGACGACGAGGCCGACCCCGCGGGCCTGGAGCTCCTTCGACAGCTCGATGAGGTTTTCCAGGGAGCGGCCGAGCCGGTCGAGTTTGGCGACCACGAGCTGGTCGCCCTCGCGTGCGACGAGGAGGGCCTTGTCGAGCTCGGGCCGGCGGGCGAGCTTCCCGGATGCCTTGTCGGTGAAGACCTGCTCGCAGCCGGCCGCACGCAGGGCGTCCTGCTGAGCTTCCGGATGCTGATCCCGGGTCGATACGCGCGCCACCCCGATTCTCATGATCGAAGTGTAACGCGAAAGGGGTTACGCGTTACATAGGCGCGTACGCGGCATGCGTTACAGAGGCGACCTGCGGGAACGCCATGTTGATCTTTGTGTAAAGCGAACGATCGTTTCCGTACTTGACGGCCCGTGACACGAGTCCGAGGCATGGCCTCGAAGCAGGGACCGAGACCGACGTCGCGCGGCATGACCATCGGGCAAGCCCGGCAGACCGCCGTGACCCGGTATCACACCTACCCGGCGAGAAGAGCGCCGCTTGGAGCTCGATAGCGGTGATGGTCAGGTTGGCAGCTGCGGTTCCCGCCGTTGGAGGGTGAATCGGGAGGCCATGAAGCGCCACATGAAGAACAGGGCGGCGATCGCCGCGGTGAGCCCGCCGACTGGATAGAGGGGAAAGCGGACGACGGTGGCCTCCAGCACGTGGGGAGGGAGACCTTTCTGAGGGATCGCTACCTTGATGTGGCAGATGCACGCCAGCGGCGGGTCGGCCCACTGCGTTGTCACGGTGCGGGTGGAGCCGCGAAGGACGGTGAAGTCGGGAAAGGCGATTTTGCGGCCGTCTGCCTCGGCGACGAGATTGTGATCGGGGCCGAAGAAGTCATGGTGAACGGTGCCGGTGTCTTTCACGACCGCGGTAAGGGTGATCGGGCCGCCGGCGCTGAATCCTGAGGTGCCCAGCTCGGTCAGGGTGACCGAGTCGACCGCGGATCCGGGCACCGTGACAAGCAGGGGCACAGCGACCCCTCGGTTGATCTGCACATGTTCGTGTTGCTCTTGCGAGGGCACCAGGGACAACAGCGCGACGTAGTGCTCTCCGGGTTCGGGCTGGGCAGGCATCGTGAGGCGGACCCTCACCTGCCGAACGGCGCCCGGATCGAGGCGGAAGTGGCGGGGAGTCATGCTCACCCAGTGCGCGGCGGAATACGGCGCGGTGGGCGGGTAGGTCAGCGATCCGTCGGGATGCTGCTCCAACGACGTCGCGGTCACGTCGACATCTGCTGTGATCCGCCCGGTGTTGACGACCTGGAAATGCTGGGTGCTGATGCTCTGGTGGGGGGACATGACCAGCCGTGTGGGGCTGACCTTGAGGGAGAACTCCGGGGCGGCCGGCGTGGGCGGCGGTGGGACCGTCAGTGCCAGGGCGGCGGGATTGGAGGTGGTAAGCAGCCAGGCGGTGCTCACCACCAGGGCAGCGACACGGCAGCACCGAATAGTGACCATTCCTTGTGCACGCACGGGTCAGGTGGCCTACAGCGTCGCGGCGATGTAGTCGAGGGTGGTGCGGTAGGTGTCTGGTTGTACGGCCGGGATGTTGACCATGTAGTCGTTGCTGAGGTTGTCTCCGCCCGGCGCGGACGGCGTGTGCTGGGTGTGGACATTCACCGCGGTGGTGTCAGACATCTGGAAGAACAGTGGTCCGCTGCCGGTCTCCCGCACATAGAGGTTGCCGATGGGAATGGTGTCGGAGTTTCCGGCCGAGCCGGTCAGCGTCGGTGTGGTCGCTTGCACCGTGACCTGGTAGCCGGCGGGGTTGTTCGTCGTCACAGTCATCGTGACCGCGCCGTTCAGGGTCGCAGTGGTGCCGGGGTCGCCTGTCAGGGTGAATGAGCCGGTCAGGTCGGACAGCGTGATAGATCCCGTTACCGAGACATTCGCGGTCGTACTGCCGGTGGAGGTATCAGCACGCGCGGGAACGGGGCCGACCGTGGCAAGCCCGAGGCCGACGACTGCCACGAGAACCCCGAGCAGCGGAGTCCGCCGCGATGACAAGGCCATACGGCCTGAACTGCTGTCCACAGAGAGCCCCCGAAAACGATCTCAGTGTTTGGTGACGATGCCCCGGATGGTTGCGGGGCCTTTGACTGGGGGGTTCCCGGTCGGCCGGGCGACGTTTCCGTTGTAGCAGGCTGGGGCGATCTTGTAACTGCGACATGCCGATCACCGTCACGGTCCTGCGATCGGGGTTTGTGAACCCGTGGCCACGAAGACTCGACAGGGGCACCTCCTTCTGGCGCTCATCGTCTGCGCGTGGTGAAACCACTGCCGCCTGAGGCGCCCTTCAGATCACAGTTGCCATCCGGCCGCAGAGAGCCGGCGACCTGCCGATAGCACCCGGCCGGCATCACGCGGCTTGCTCGGTGTCGGCTTCGTCGAGCTTGGTGAAGTCGACGTCCAGGTGGGGTTCATACGCCTCGGGCTCGGCATCGAGTTCGTGTGTGGCGTACTGGCCGAATCGGTTGATCGACTCCGTCAGGTACGGGGAGACCTGGGCCAGGTCCTCGGGCTCGATGATCCAGCCCTCCGCCTGCAGCTGGCGCACCACCTCGGCGATGTCCAGGGTGTTATGGAAGATCACCGCGTTGGTGAGCAGGGAGTTGAACTTCAGCGTCTTCTCCTGCTCGACGGGGTCGTTGTCGGCGATCACCCCGCGGTTGCCGAAGCGCAGCCATTCGGAAAAGCCGTTGTAGGCCTCGACCTTGTTGGTGGCCGCGGTGACCCGGCGGCGCATCGCCGGATCCGACAGGTAACGCAGTAGCTGCACCGTGCGGATCACCCGGCCCACCTCGCGGAAGGCGGTGTAGTGGGCGTTGCGCTTGGAGCCGGAGCGAAGCCGTCGCAGCAGCAGCGTGGAGGAGATAGCGCCCTCGCGCACCGAGACCGCCACCCGCATCAGGTCCTCGAAGTGGTTTTCGATCAGGTCCCAGTCGATGACGTTGGCGCCCGGCTCGCCGAACAAAGCGTCGATGTGGACATAGCTGCTCTGCTTGCCGGGCCGGTAGAAGTTCAAGTCCTTCCAGTTGCGGATCCGGGGCATCAGCTCAAAGCCCAGCAGATGGGCCAAGCTGAAAACGGGCAGGCTCTGGCCTTGGGTGTCGGCGTGGATGGTGGTGGGCTGCACCTCGGAGGCGTTCTTCAACAACCCCTCGATGATGTAGACCGCCTCCCACACCCCGCACGGGATGAAGTGCGTGAACAGCGCGATGTAGGTGTCGGCGATGTGGTGGTAGGCGATGCCACCGGGCTTGCCGTACCGCACAGAGGTCTCAGCCAGCAGGTTGTTCAGATAGGTGTCCATGTGGGTGCCGTCGGCCGCCACGGTCGTCCCATCCCCCCACGCCCGCGACAGATCAAGTTTGGCGTGCGCGTTGACGATGTCGGTGATGGCCTCGTTCAGCTTGGCGAGGGAAAAGTGCCGGTTGGCCGTCATCGACAGCTCATGGCCACTCACCCCGGCGATGTGACGGGCCGCCTCGTAGGAACCCATATTGGTGCCGTTGACGAAGGTAGTGATGACGTAGCGGCCGAAGGGATCCTTCAGCTTCGGATCGTTGCCGGACGCCGGACCGAAGCGGCGCCACCACTCGATCCAGTACGCGGTCCGGGCCAAAATCCCCAGCAGGGACCGCTCCGGCATCCGGGACCTGATCTCTTGCTCCAGTCTCTTGGCTGAGGGCCGCTGGACATCGGCTTTGCGCCGATTCAAGGCCGGCACGCCCGTCTCGGGGTCGATCAACAGGTCCTCGTTATCGGGGTAGCCCGCGTCGGCCTCCGCGGTGGCGGCGGTGAGCTTGCCGTGCAGCTGCGCACGGAAGGCCGCCGCGTCGAACGGCCGCGCATCTCCTGCCTCGCGCAGGCCGACCTCCACCAAGTAGGCCGGCAGCTTGGCCTGCACCAC
The DNA here is from genome assembly GCF_014203795.1 of Streptosporangium album. Lineage (NCBI taxonomy): Bacteria > Bacillati > Actinomycetota > Actinomycetes > Streptosporangiales > Streptosporangiaceae > Streptosporangium > Streptosporangium album. The sequence continues at coordinate 64,941 of NZ_JACHJU010000008.1, forward strand.
CTCCCACGACAGCAGCTGGGCGCTCCAGTCGGCATATTCCTCCGAGCCGACCACCGCCACATCGCCCGTCCGCAGCTCATCGGCCAGGCCCGCGAACACCATCGCCTCGAAGTGGCGCCGCACGAACATCCCGGGCCGGGTGCGCTCCCGGATGACCTTCTGCCAGTTCTGGGTGGCGAAGGAGACATCCACCGGACGGCCGTCCTCATCGACGTCCGGGATGAAATCCCGGGCCGTCTTGTGCCGGCGGGCGTGCTCCAGGGCCTCCAGCACCCGGCGGTCGGTGCTGGTCGCGGTCAGCTCCAGCACCGAGGTGAGGTCGAACATCACCGCGCGGTCCTTGCGCAACTGCTCATACAACAACACCTCCCAGTTGTCGCCGTGGTGCGCGGCAACCTTCTCGATCTGCTCGTACTGCTGGGTGAACCCGCCAAAGCCACCCACCGCGTCCTGCACCGCGCCCAAAGCACCCGCCTGCACCCGCAGGCCCCCGGCCAGCGCGAGGAACGCCGGCGACAGACGGCCATCGAAGCGCCGCAGCACCTCATCGGTACCCGCGTGCTCGTCCAGGCCCTCCAACGCCGTAAGCGCCGCCCGCGTCATCCGCGCCGCCCTGAGCTGGGCCGCATGGGCCGGCCCCTGCTCATCGACCTGCCGCAGCAGGGTGGCGTAGTTGCCGATCAACGCCTCCACCAGGCTCTGCTGATGCCTGCGGATCTCCTCCAGCTCATCCCTGGCCCGTTTGACCTTGATGGCGACGCGCTTGCAAAACATCGTGGCCAGCTCGTCTCGGGCCCGCATCCGCGCCTTGTGCGCCAGGCACGCCAGCACCGCCACGCACTTGGGCGGCGCGTAGTCCTTCAGCACCCCGGCATCGGCCGCGGCCGCCTCCCCAGCGAAGTCCGCGACCTTCCCCGTGGCCACCCCCTCCAGCCACACCCCGGTGTCGCCGAGGCTGTCCACCCACTCCAGATGGGCCGTCTGTTTACGGAAATGCGACCAGGTGGCGCGCTTGGCGGACTGCTTGAGCCGGTTGAACAACGTCTTATTGCCAGGCCCCACATCCACCACCTCCAGCAGCCCCAGCAGGCCGGTCCGCTCCTCCTGACTCATCCGGGCGCCGATACCCGCGTAGATCGCATCATTGAGCTAGTTCCATCCTGTCCTCGCAGGTCGGAGGGGGTGGCCTGGCGGTGTTGAGTGTGCTCTCTCCTGGTAGACGGCTGGGATCATGGGTCTCGATCGTCCGCCGGGGGCAAATGTGGATCTTCCGGCTTTCGTCTGCGCTGCCCGGCCTGGGGTCGTTATCGTCCGTGTCCTGGTGATCTCGCCAGGTAATCGTTGTCTTGTCGGCCGGGGGAAGCCATGTCGTCACCGCTGCTGGAGCGCATCACCATGCGCCTGGTCGCGCTGGGCACGCACGCCGATCGGTTGCGCGAGCAACTGGCCGAGACCGAAGACGAGATGGACCGGCTGCGTGTGGCCGAGCAGGTGGTCAAGGAACTCCTCGCCGACGATCCCGCCGAGCAGCTCAACGCACCCGGCGAGCCCGGCGGTGAGCCGACGCCGTTCTACCAGGTGATGCTCACCCCAGCCCAGGCAGCAGAGCAGGCCTCCCAGGGGATAGAGCTGCGCCCCATACCCGTACCCGTACCCGCGTCCGTGCCCGTGCCCGGCGGTTTGCTGATCCCGCACCGTCACCACGCTGCCGGCACTGATGAGCTGCCCGCCGACTACCAGGCGCTACTGGCCGCGGTACGCGCCGCCGACGGCCCCCTCATCTGCAAGGCGATCTGCGCCCAGCTCAGCCTTTCCACCGAATCGGGGCAGGTCGAAGGCGTGCGGGCCAAGCTGAACCGGCTGGCCGAGCGGGGCTGGCTGCGCAAGACCCCCAGCGGCGCGTTCGCCCCCTGACCTCGGGCAGCCCACTGCGCCCACTGCCGCTTCCCGCAGCCCCTGGCCAGGCCCTGCCCGGGTGAAACATCCCGAGCGTGTCCCCGGCGGGGGCCTGGCGGCGTGTGACCACAACCAAAACCACGACATCGACAACGTCGAAGGCTTCGACGTCCGCCGAAGACACGCCCTCGCCTGTCTACTCCTGCATGCTGCCGCTGTCCACCCAAACCCTCACCTTCCTGGCCGACCTGCTGCGCGCTCATCTCAAGACCATCGGCTCGCGCTGGCGGAAACTGCCCGCCGGGAAGATCGCCACCATCGTGCTGGCCGTCTTACGCCATGACCAGCGCCTGGCCGACATGGCCGGCGCCAACAACGTCTCGGCCTCCACCGTGCGACGCTGGATGCTGGAGACCGTCGAACTGCTCGCCGCCCGCGCACCCCGCCTGGACCGCGCCCTGAAGAAGATCGCCAAAGCCGGTGGTGAGGTCGTCCTGCTGGATGGCACCCTGATCCGCACCCGCCGCCGCACCGGAGCCGACAACCGCAGGAACTACTCGGGCAAGCACAAGGCCCACGGGCTGCTCGTGGTGGCGCTCACCGACACCCGCGGCAACCTGCTGTGGGTCTCCGCCGTCCGGCCTGGTCGCGCATCGGAGATCACCACCGCCCGGCACAACCGCCTCACCGCCCGCCTGCGCGAGGCCGGGCTGGGCGCTATCGCCGACCTCGGCTTCGTCGGCCTGGACGACGATGACGACAATCCGGTCATCATCACCGGCCGCAAAGCCACCCGCGGCAGGCCCCTCACCCCCGCGCAAAAGCAGGTCAACCGGCTCATCAGCGCCGAACGCGCCCCCGTCGAGCACGGCTTCGCCACGTTGAAGGCCTGGCGCATCCTCACCAAGCTCCGCCTGGACGCCATCCACGTCACCAAGCTGCTCCGCGCGCTGATGGTCCTGGCCATCACCGAACACACCCGCTGACCGATGATCACCCACCATGATCAGTACCCACCACCAGCCAGAGCATGCCCTCAACGGATCACACCAGGCCCCTGACCAGCAACTTCAAGTTGGAACGATCTCAATCCGGGCTGCCACTCCGACGCCGCCCAGCTTGCGCACCGCCTCGGTCGGCAGCGTCTCCACCTTGACCGTGCCGACATCTGCGCCGGAGTCCACCGCGCCCACCCGGACCGGCAGCTCCCCGGCCTGCACCAGCGCGGATTTCACCTCGACCTCGGCACTGCCCGGCTTGGGCCACACCGGATCCTTTCGTTTCACCACGGGCGCGCTTTCCTCCGCGCCCTTGCCGAGCTTGGGTTTCGGTACGGCACGCCCATCTACCGACGGCTCGGGATCCGATGTGGGAACGGCCGCGGCCGCTGGTTGAACCAGGCGTTCGGGAACCCCCATTCCGGAGATCAAAACCGCCATCACCACCCCGATCACCAGGGCAATTAATCGAAACCGCACGCGCCGAACCCGCATCCCGAACCCTTCTGTAGGCACGCTGACGCAGACCCCTGGCGAGGGGCCGCTTTACGTCAGAGAGCAGATAAAGAGCGAATAAAAGGGCAATCACCGTGGATGTTGATCGAGATGACAAGATCGGCCAACCCGCGGGAAAGTGTCTTACCGGTTACGCGGCGCAAGGATTTGCCGTGATGTCGCACCTTGCGGACCTTGTTAAGCCTGGTCAAGATCGAAGTCGTGAATGCGCGCTAACCGGACGAAATCCCGCAGATCCATGGATGTGACTTACCTCACATCGGAGGCGGAGGGCCTGTTTCACGAAGGCACTGACCAGAAGCGGCGGGCGCTTTCGGGTGAGTTCATCTTTGAACGAGCTGGCGAAAAGGTGGGGCGGGCTTTCGATCCCGGACGGACCTAGGAGCTGTTCGGAGTTCGGATCTAGCCCGGGTTCGACAGATCATCGGGCTTTCGGGGACATTATGGATCTGTACGTGCAGGTCACAGGCCGCACGGCTAGCGGAAACAACGAAATCGCCTAGTGACACGCTTTCGCTCTAAGACGGCTATTTACGCGGGGATATAGCGGTATCGTCTAGTGGCATGTACGTGAAGACTGCGACCCGGCGGACCAAGGATGGCCAGGAGATCCGCTACCTCCAACTGGCCCACAACGAGTGGGACGCCGACGCGCAGCGGTCCCGGACCAAGGTGCTGCACTCCTTCGGCCGCGCCGACCAGTTGGACCGGGCCGCGATCGAGCGGCTGGTCGTGTCGCTAGGCCGACTGCTCGATCCGGACCGTGCCGCAGTGTTGAGCGCCCCGGCGGGACTGGAATTCCTGGAGGCACGCCCGCTGGGCGGCACCCACATGCTCGACGGGCTGTGGCGACGGCTGGGCATCGACGCCACGATGAAGCGGCTGCTGGCCGGGCGGCGGATGGACGCCCGAGCCGAGCGGACGCTGTTCGCGCTGGTCGCCAACCGGGCGCTCGCGCCGTCGTCCAAGCCGGCCGCGACCGAGTGGATCAACTCCGACGTGCACATCGACGGCCTGACCGTCATCGACGAGCAGGCCTGCCACCGGGCAATGGACTGGCTGGCCGAGATCGAACCCGTCCTGGCCAAGGACGTGTACTTCCAGGTCACCGACCTGCTGAACCTCGAAGTCGACTTGATCTTCTTCGATACGACCAGCACGTATTTCGAGACCGATCAGGCCGATGAGCCCGTCGCTCGCGACGAGCGAGGCCGCCTCCTCGACCAGCCCGCCGGCCCGTCCGCCACCGGCGACGACAACCCAGACGGCGCCGGGGAGAAGGTGAAGCTGCGCGGGTTCCGCTCCTACGGCAAGAGCAAGGACTCACGGCCTGATCTCCCGCAGGTCGTGGTCGGCATGGCGGTGACCCGCGACGGCATTCCGGTGCGGGTCTGGTCCTGGCCGGGCGCTACCGGCGATTCGGCCCTCATCCGCCAGGTCCGCGACGACCTGCGCGAATGGACGCTGTCCAAGGTCATCTACGTGGCCGATCGAGGCTTCTCCTCCGCCACGAACCGCAAGGCTCTGATGCAAGGGGGCACCGGCTACATCATCGGCGAGAAGCTCCGCTCGGGCACCGCCGAGGCCAAGACGGCCCTGTCCCGGCAGGGCCGCTATGCCACCGTCGCCGACAACCTGCAGGTCAAAGAGGTGAAGATCGGATCGGCTGACCGCTTCATCATCTGCTATAACCCCGATCAGGCCGTCCGCGATGCCGCCGTCCGTGAGCAACTCATCTCCCAGCTGACCGAGATGATCGACGGCACCGACACCCTTAGCCGCACCAAACGAGCCGAGCTCGCCGGAGTCATCTCCACCAAGCCAGGCCTGCACCGTTTCCTACGCCAGACGCCCGGTGGACTACTCCGCGTCGACCGCGCGAAGATCGAACGCGAGACGAACCTGGACGGCAAGTACCTGCTGCGCTGCAGCGACCCCAGCCTGAGCCCCGAGGATGTCGCGCTTGGATACAAGCAACTCCTGCAGGTGGAACGAGGCTGGCGCGACATGAAATCGATCATCGACCTGCGGCCCGTCTACCACCGCCGCGAAGACCGCATCCGCGCCCATGTCCTGCTCTGCTGGCTCGCCCTGCTGCTGATCCGCGTCGCCGAGAACGCCACCGGCCAGACCTGGACCACGCTGCGCGCCGAACTGCAGCGCCTGCACGTCATCGCCTACACCGGCCCCTCGGGCACCTTCCGCCAGTCCACCGAGCTCACCAAGCCCCAGCGCGACCTGTTCATCGCCCTCGACGTCCCCGCGCCCAAGAAAATCCTCGATCTGGCCGTCGCCGACTGACCGCCGGCCCGAGTCCCGCCTCGCGACCACCTGCACGCCTAGTGACACGCCCTTCCGGCGCGTCCTAGGCGTTTCCGCTGTTCAGGCAGGCATTGATGCCCCTAGTAGAACAATCATCTGTCGAACCCGGGTCTAGGTGAGGCCCGGTGGCGGGCCCTGACGTGGGAAGTGCGAGAACGGTGGTCGACCGGGTGGGGTTCGGGCCGCTCCGATGATCCTTTTCGGGTGTTCACATAGGGCATTCCATATGAATCACTAAATATGGGGCGTATGGTGCGCAAATGCATCCTCCGCAACAGCCCCCGCAGCAGCCTCCCCCCATGGGTCCGCCACCCGGACGGCGGCCAGGCTCACCTCCGCCGCCCAGGAGGAGTGGCAAGGGCGTGGCGATCATCGCGGTCATCGCGGTGGTAGGCGTACTCGGCCTACTGGGCGGCCTGGCCGCCTTGCCAGGCGACGGTGCCGAGAGGCCCGTGGCGAAGCCAGCGGCTTCGGCTTCGACGCCGATGCCCGCGGAGGCGCTTCCCACGGTCGATGACGCCGAACCAAGCATGGAGCCGACGCCGACACCCGACCCGTCGGCGTCGGCACGCGAAGCCGTGTTCACGGCTTCGGTGAAGCAGCGGAAAGCGCTGAAGGACGCCGATTCCTACAAACTGGGGCGGCTCGGCTGGAACATATGCAAGGCGCTGGAGGAAGGAAAGGGCTTCGCCGAGGCTGCGGCCCTCGGTACCAGCGGGTTTGACCTGGATACGTCTGAGTACATAGCGAGGGTCGCCATCGTCAACCTTTGCCCACACCAGCGGGACAAAATTCCCGTCTAGGAGCTGTTCAGAGTTCGGATCATGTGGTTGAGGTGAGGAGCTTCAGCCACATGATCGAGCCTCGGAGGCAGAGCCCGGCCTCGTAGCTTTCCGGGGTTTGTCGTAGCGGGTAGCCAGACCGCGCCAGGTCTTGATCTTCTGGAAACAGCGTTCAAGGAGCAAGCCGCAGTGCACACATAGCCGAGAAGAGGGCGGGGAATGTCCCTGTCATAGGGGTTGATGCCCTGTTGGCACTGGTCGGAGCGGTCCGCCGATTGCGGGACGGACAGGGCGGGACGGGCGAGGGAGGTGGGTCTCGGTGACCGGAGGAGACACGGCTGTGCCCCCCAGTCCGGGGTCCCGGTAGTAATCGCGGAAAATCCAACGAATATGCCCCTGACCTGCTCTGATGTGAGGGCACCGCAGGCTGGTGTGCCGGTTGGTGGGTGCGGTGGGCCGGGCCGAGGATGCCGCTGGCCTTGCCCGAGGGCTCCACGTCGACGCTGGTCAGCGATATCCGTTGGATTTTCCGCGATTACTACCGGGACCCCTGGTCGGCCTGAGCTCATCGTTCATGGACCAGCGCATAGTAGGGCTTGGTTACCTCGGGTAGGGGACGGTATGTCACCTGTTTGGGGGTGAGGGAAGATGACCCCTCAAGAACTCGAGGCCGTGCGGGCGCGGCTGGAGACGTTTGCCGCTGAGATGTTCTCCGGTTTCGCCCGTGCTGATCAGCGGCGGTGGGGCGAGCGGTATGTGCGCGGCCTGCTGACCGATGGAGCGCGGAAATCGATGGAGCCGATGGCGGCCCGGCTGGGCGTGGATCGCCAAGGGCTGCAGCAGTTCTGCACCGATGCCCCCTGGGCGCATCAGCTGGTTTTGGCCGAGCTGGCCTGGCGGATGGATGCGGCGATCGGCCCGGTGGCATGGGTGGTCGATGATGTGTCCTTTGTCAAGGACGGCCAGGAGTCGCCGGGGGTGGCCGCGCAGTATTGCGGGGCGCTGGGCAAGACCGCGAACTGCCAGGTCGCGCCGAGCGTGCATCTGGTCACCGACGCCGCGTCGTGTCCGGTGAACTGGCGGTTGTTCGTGCCCGAGCAGTGGGATGCGGCCTCGCCGCGCACGGAGGATCCGGCCGCGGTGGCGGCACGCCGGCAGCGCTGCCGGATCCCCGCCGACGTCGGTCATGTGCCCAAGTGGCAGCTGGCGCTGGACATGATCGACGAGCTGGAGAGTTGGGGGCTGGATCCGCCGTTGGTGGTCGCCGATGAGGGCTACGGTCAAGACGGGGCCTTTCGCCTGGGCCTGACCGAGCGCGATATTCCCTACGTGGTGGGGGTGCGTTCCGATACCGCGCTGCTGGAGGCCGAGGCCTGCCGCAGCGTCGCGCCGTATGCGGGGACCGGGCGGCGGCCGGTGCCCCGCTACCGGCAGCGGCGCATCAGCGCCCGGCAGTTGGTGCTGGAGGGCGGGCGGCGCGCGCTGCACACAGTGCGGTGGCGGATGGGGTCCAAGGGGCCGTTGCGCTCGCGCTTTGCCGCGCTGCGGGTACGGCCGGCGGGCGTGCGGATCCGCCGCGCTTACGCGGGCGGGGAGTTGCCGGTGTGCTGGCTGCTGGCCGAATGGCCGCCCGGTGAGCCGGAGCCGGTCAAGTACTGGTTGTCCACGCTGGAGGCCGATGTTCCATTGGCCGCGTCCAGGGAGGTGGTGTTTGAGAAGGCCACCCGTAATCGGTGACTATTAGGAAGCAATCGCCTCAATAGTCACTTTAGCATCGTTTGTCTTATTTTTAGAATCGGGTGAATCGGTGTTCTTGCGACACTCGGCGAGGACCTCCAGCCCCATATAGCGGCGCTGTTCGGTCCACTCGTCGTTCTGCTCGGCCAGTACCGCGCCGACGAGCCGGACGATCGAGTCGCGGTTGGGGAAGATACCGACGACGTCGGTCCGCCTCCTGATCTCCTTGTTCAGGCGCTCCTGAGGGTTGTTGCTCCACGTCTGACGCCAGACGGCTTTGGGGAAGGCGGCGAAGGCCAAGATGTCCTCGCGGGCCTCGTCCAGATGCTCGGCCGCCTTCGGGTACTTGGCCTCCAGTACCTGCACGACATGACGATGCTGGGCATAGACCGACTCGGCGTCAGGCTGCTCGAAGATGGTGCGCAGCATGGTGGCCACCCATGGCTGGGCCGACTTCGGAACGCGCGTGATCAAGTTTCGCGCGTAGTGGGTTCGACACCTCTGCCAGGATGCGCCCGGCAAAGTGGAGGCGATCGCGTCGCGCAGCCCGGCGTGGCAGTCGGAGGTCACCATCAGCACGCCGGACAGGCCGCGGGCGACCAGGCCGCGCAGGAACGCCGGCCAACCCGCGCCGTCCTCGCTGGAGACGACGTCCAGGCCGAGGATCTCGCGCAGGCCGTCGGCGTTGACACCGGTGGCGACCAGGGCGTGCACGGTCACCGTCCGGCCGCCTTCGCGGACCTTCTGCGTGAGGGCATCGATCCAGACGAAGGTGTACGGGCCGGCGTCCAGCGGCCGGGACCGGAACTGCTCCACCATGCCGTCGAGTTCGGCGGCCATCGCCGAGACCTGCGACTTCGACAACGAGGTGATGCCCATCGCCTCGGCCAGCTTCTCCACCCGCCGCGTCGACACCCCGAGCAGGTAGGAAGTCGCCACCACCGAGGTGAGCGCCCGCTCGGCCCGGCGTCGCTTGTCCAGCAGGAAGTCCGGGAAGTAGGAGCCCTGTCGTAGCCGGGGCACGGCCAGTTCGATGCTCCCGGCCCGGGTGTCCCACGGCCGCGTACGGTAGCCGTTGCGGGTGTTGACCCGCTCGCTGCTGATCTCGCCGTAGCCGGCGCCGCACAGCTGCTCGACCTCGGCATCCATCATCCGCTGCGCGAACTCCCGGATCATCGTGCGCAGCAGGTCCGGACTCGCCGCGGCCAGGGTGTCTTCCAAGTACTCCCCGGCAGCGGGCACAATGTCATTGACGGCCACTTCGTCCCCTTCGTGTTGATATGAGCGAATCGAAGGATTACGGAGTGGCCGTCTCTTGTCACATGGATCTCACCCGTGCCAACGCCAGGCCTAGATCACCCGCACACCATCTCCCTGGACGTGAACGTTCCATTGCGGCGTCTGGTGGGTCTGGCGAAGATCCGCTGGCGCATCGAGCACGACTACCGTGAGCTGAAGACCGGCCTGGGCCTGGACCACTTCGAGGGTCGCACGTGGAGCGGTTGGCATCATCACGTCACCCTGGTCTCGGTCGCTCACGCGTTCTGCACCCTTGAAAGGCTCAACCCAAAAGCGCCGGCTGCGGCTTGAGCACCTACCGGGTCATCGCCGAGTTGCAGCTGCTTCTGGCCTGCTGGGCCGGTATCTGCCCCACCTGCCGCCGCGCGTTACCCAGACATGCCCAGCCCGTCCCCACCTAACCAAGCCCTAATAGTGCTCGAGCGCATCGCCGAAGCCCTCGGCACGCTGCCGGTGCGCGGGCTGCTGACCACCGGCCCGGCCGTGGACCCGGCGACGGTCCGCGCGCCCGGCAACGTCCTGGTCACCGCGGCCGCTCCGCACAGCATCGCGCTGCTCCACGCCGCGGTGACGATCACGCACGCCGGCCACGGGACGGCCGTCAAGTCCCTGGCGGCCGGGGTCCCCCTGGTCTGCGTGCCGCTCGGGCGAGACCAGCGCGAGGTGGCACGGCATGTCGAAGTCGCCGGCGCCGGGATCACAGTGAGCAAGAGCAGCTCACCCCGCACAATCGCCCGCGCGGTCGACCGAGTCCTGAACGACCCGTCCTACCGCCGCAAAGCGCAGCGACTGGCGGCCGAGATCGCCGCCGAGACGGCCACCGACCGAGCAGTCACCGAACTCGAGGCCCTCGCCGAACGAGCGACCGACAGGGCCGAGGGCGCCCTCGGGTGCGATACGGCCAAACCGTCCGGGCCATCACGGACGTTGTCGAGCTGACCCCGCACGCCAGCGGCCGCATCCCGCCAGGCCCATTCAATGTGGCTACGGATCCACGCCTCTACGCGGCGGTCCCGAGGTCGGCCGGTGGGGATGATCAGGCCCTTGCGGATCTCCTCGACGGATTCGCCGGACGCGCGGTGGGAGCATCTCCAGGTCGACCGGGGCGGGCGGCGGCGGCCTCGTGCAGCATGCCTGCCGTCGCGCTGCGGGACATCTTCACCCGCTACCTGCTGCCCGCCGCTAACGCGGCCGGCCGGGGGAAGCGTGCGACGAACCGTGCCCCGGATGGGCTGTCTTCGATGGTGAGGGTGCCACCATGGTCTTCGGCGATCTGCCGGGCGATCGGCAGGCCCAGGCCACTGCCGCCGGCGTCCTTGGCACGCGCGTCTTGCAGGCGGGCGAAGCGCTCGAAGATGACCTCCCGCTGCTCGCGCGGCACCCCGCTCCCGTCGTCGTAGACCTCCAGCACCGGCGCGTCGCCCCGGTGCTCGACGGTGACCATGACCGTGGAGCGGGCGTGGCGTTCGGCATTGTCCATGAGGTTGTGCAGCAGCCGGGTGAGACCGATCCGCTCTCCGTTGACCATCACGCCGCTACTGAACCTCCTGACCACCCTGACCTTGCTTTGCCGATGGTCGAGCTCGCCGTCCACCAGGACGGCGAGGTTGAGGAGGTCGTGTTGGCCGATGACGCCCGCGTCAAGTCGGGAGATCTCCAGCAGGTTGGTTACCAAGTCCTGCAGCCGCTCAACAGACTCCAGCAGCCTGTCGGCGGTGTCCACCCAGTCGATCTCCTCCCGCCGCATGAGCGCTTCCTCGATCTCGGTACGCATCGCCGCGAGCGGGTTGCGCAGGTCATGGGAGGTGTCCGAGGCGAACCTCAACTGCTCCTGGATCGCAGCCTGGGCCCGCTCCAACGTCTGGTTGGTGGTCTGCGCGAGCTCCTTGAACTCGTCATCATGGCTCGGCAGCGGAACCCGCTCGCTCAGATTGGAAGGCCGGATCGTGGCGAGTTTCCCACTGATGGCGCGAACCGGCTGCAGGGTCCTGCTCATCATCCAGTACGTCCCGAGCGCGGTGGCCGCGATCAGCAGGAGTGAACCACCGATGAGTCCAGCCAGTACGGCCGCGCTGCCGTAGAGCGGAGGCTGGGGAGCGGCCATCAACAGCAGCAGGGTGGCGGAGACGCAGACCAGCGCCATGACGGCGCTCGCCATGGTGGTCACACGGGTTTTGATGGAGCAGTGATGCCATGCTCTCAAGCTGATCATCCCGGAAACGCCCTGGATGTAGCTGTGACAGGTCTAGCTATCCAAACAGTAGATGAAGTTCCCTCTATTCCCACATGCGACCACCTCGATGACTCACGATGACGCGTCCGTCCTAAAGTCATCCAGCAGGTAATCGGCCCTTCATAGGGGGACCCCAACTGCTCCTCGGAGAACATCTTCTCTGACAACGCCACCGCCCCACGTGGGGTCCCCGTAGTACTCGCCGAAAATCGGGCGGATATGGCGCTGACCAGCGATGATCCGACCGGGCAGGCGGCACGATCACCGGGTGGTCATGCGGTCTGCGAGTTCGTCGGCGCTGGGTGTCCAGGTACCGCGCTGGGCCTCGATGCCGTCGAGTCGGCGCTGGGTGCCTTCTTTGCTGGGCTTGAGGTAGCGCTGGAGGGTGCGGCGGTCTTCGTGGCCGGAGAGGTTCATCAGGTCGGCTTCGGTGGCGCCGTCCTCGCCGGCGTGGGTGAGTCGGGAGTGGCGCAGGTCGTGCAGATTCCAGCCGTCGGTGGCGGCGCCGAGGTGGCGTTCGGCGGTGCGGTAGGTCATGCGTCGGCGGCGGCTGGCCGGGTCGACGTCACGTACGGGCGCGGTGCCGTCGTCAGGGGCGATGCGCGCGGACAGGAAGATCGGCCCGCGGGTGCGGCGGCCGAGGAGCTGGCCGAGCATCCGGGCGGTGCGGATGTCGTAGAGCAGCTCGTCGGCTTTGCCGCCTTTGCGGATGGTGCGTGCGCGGCGGTTGGCGCGGTCGAGGTCTTCGACGTTCAGGCGCAGGACTTCCTCGGCGCGGGCGGCGGTGGAGTAGAGCATCGCCCACAGCGTCCGGTCTTCCAGCGGGCGGCGTTTGTCGGCGATGAGCCGGTCGATCCGCTCGCGACTGCGGACGCGGGTGTCGTCCGGCCTGGGCTGGTGCTCTCGGTCCAGGCCGTGCAGTACCGCGGCCGGGTCGCCGATCCAGCCTTGGTCGTGGAAGTAGGCCAGGGCGGAGGCGACGGCAGCCCGCTTGGCGTTGAACGTCGACGGCGCCGCGCCGCCCCACGCGCCGCGGATGTTGGTGTGCAGCTGGTCTCGGCCGACGCGGGCGAGCTCGCCGAGGTGCACGATCCCGGTGAACGCGGTCGGCAGGGCCGAGGTGTAGGCGCGCACGGTCTCCGGCGAGGTGATTCGGCCGGACCGGCCGCGTCGGCCAGCGAGGTGGCGCAGGAACGAGGCGAGCGCCTCGGCGGTCGGCACCCCTCCCGGCGTCTCCGCGTTGTCACGGTCGGGCACGGCGGTGAGGTGCCGGTCTGTCGCCATCTGACCCGCTTCCCTGGTTTGTCAGATAACACGCGGGAAAGGTGCACGGCCCGCACGGGTGTTCCCGCAGGAGCCGATCCTGCCGTTGTCAGATAATACGGCATTATCTGACAAGCTTGGCGGATCGGCGAAGACGAGGACGACCGGGGCACGGACCTGCGGCTCCGTCGCCATCGCGATCGGCATGCTCACCGGCGCAGTTGTCGTCGGCGTCAACGGACAGCTGTGGCTGGCAGCGCTCCTCACCGGCCCCAGCCTCATCGCGCTGGCGAAGATCTTTGTTCTCCGCCGGTCGGATGCCACCGACATGAAGCAACTCCAAGCTCAGCGCGACGCTGTGACCGCGCCACCGCTGGTCTGAACCGTCGGTTAGGCGTCCTGGGGTCCCGGTAGTCCTATCGAAGAATCCAACACATATAGCTCTGAGCTGCGGTGATGCAGGGGTCAGCGTAGGGGCCTGAGATCGTTTCCGCTACGTTCTGTTCCGGTTTGTCCGGTCTAGAGCGTGGGGTGGTTCGGTGTCGGAGAAGATGTTCTCCCGCGAGCAGTTGGAGCAGTTGCGGTCGTTCCCGGATATCGGCCGCGATGAGTTGATCACGCACTTCACGTTGACGCCCGCAGATGTGGCGTTCGTGGATCCGGGACGGGGCCGAGGCCCGGCCGATCGGCTGGGGATGGCCGTGATGGTCGCGACGCTGCCGTGGCTTGGGTTTGTGCCCGATGAGGTGGGGTCGGCTCGGGGCATGACGAGCATCCGAACGAAAAGTCCCGTTAGCAGAGCGGAGTTGAGCGGCTTGTCGTGACTTTCCGTTCGAATGTGTCTCGCCGAAGGGTTTTCACAGGTCACGGCCTATGCAGCCGGGTGGCCTCGACGGCTGCGACGCGGGCGGCGTACACCCGGTGCGCCTTGCGCTCAGCCGGGCCGGCGCTGTCGGCGGCGGCAGCACTTTGCTCCAGCATGGCGCGGTGAAGTGCAAGCGGGGCCACCATGCGGACTGAATAGCCGGGGCCGCGGCGGATGTTCCGTCCTGAGACGAGGGCCAGGCAGACGACCTCGTCCCCAGTGATGCGCAGGAGATCGGCGAGTCGTCCGGGCACGTCGAGGACCACGTCCACTTGTGGGGCGAGCGCGTCGTCCAGCTCGCCGGGGCGGATTGGGGGCATGTCGAGCGGGCCGGACAGGTCGCGGGCGCCGGCGGCGTCGAGAACGCGGCGGATGGTCTTGGGGGCGACGCGGTGCTGCCGGGCCAGGGCCTTGACGGCGGCACCCTGGCGGTAGGCCGCCACGATGGCGGTCGCCGTGCTCGGGTCGAGGGCGGCGGGGCGGCCCAGGGTCTTGCCAGCCGCCTCGGCGGCAGCGACACCCTCGCGGGTGTTCTCGCTGATCATGTCGCGCTGGAACTCCAGCACGGCGGCGAGGACGGAGACCATCATCTTGGTTCCGGGGTCGTCGCTGGCCAGGTCGATACCGGACAGCAGGCCGGACTCGACGCGCAGGTGCAGGCCGCGGCGGATGAGCACCGGGCGCAGGGCGAGGATGTCGGCGACGGAGCGGAAGACGCGGGCGGCGTCGGCGATGCGGATGGTGTCGCCGACGGTGGCTTCGTGAAGCAGCTTGGTGAAGCCGGCGCGGTCCAGGGAGAGCTGGCGGCTGGAGGTGGCGGGGTCCTCGTAGGTGGGAGTGCCGGCGGCCAGCAGAGCGGCCAGGACGTGGCGCTGACGGGCGTCGGTCTGCTTGTCGGTGGAGTGGCGCAGGTAGATCCGGTCAACCATGTCGGCGTGGTGGCCTTCCCGGGGTGGCCGGGCGGTGCCCGGCAGGTGTCTACAGCCGATCCTAGGGGGGCGAAAAGGGGAGGCGTAACTTTCGACCGGATCCGATTGGATCGGCGCGCCGGTTCCGCTGGTGGACGGCGCGTTCCGATTGGATCCGCCCGTGGGGGCATAATCGACCGATTGCGCCCCCACGGGCGGATTGGCTCATGCTGGGATCGCGCGATGGACACCAGCCGAGTCGGCGCGGGCCCTCCGCTCCTCAACTGATCGTCTAGACACTGTCCAACGCCCGCCGATGCTCGGAGCTGACCGCTGACTACGGTGGAGGAGTTGATCGTCGTTGAGTGAAGGGCGCGAAGACGTGGATGTGTATGAGGCCGTGGACAGTCGCCGGGCTGTGCGGGCGTTCAGCGATGAGCCGGTGCCCAAGGAGATACTCGAACGAGTGCTGGCGACAGCGACGCGGGCTCCGTCGAGTGGGAATCTCCAGCCGTGGCATGTGTACGTCGTGACCGGCGAGCCCTTGGCCGAACTCAAAAGGCGCGCTACGGCCAGGGCTCGGGCGGGAGACCCGGGTGATGAGCGGGAGTATCCGATGTACCCGGCCGAACTGACCTCGCCGTATCTGGACCGCTTTTCCGCCGCAGCCGCCCAGCGGTACGAAGCCCTGGGAATCGAGCGTGACGACTCCGACAGGCCCAAGAAGATCGCCGCCTTGAACTCGGAGGCGTTCGGGGCGCCAGTCGTACTGTTCTGCTACCTCGACCGGACGATGGGGCCCGGACAGTGGGGGGACGCAGGGATGTACTTGCAGACGGTCATGCTGTTGCTGAGAGCGGAAGGGTTGCACAGTTGCCCCCAGGTGATGTGGACGATGTATCGCAAGACTGTCAGCCAGATGGTCGGCGCCGATGACGGGCTCGTACTGTTCTGCGGTGTCTCGGCGGGGTTCGAGAAGGAAGGCGTGCCACGGCTGCGTACGGGGCGGGCGGACATGATGGAGACAGTGAGCTTCATCGGGGTGTGATCGCCAGGGGGTAAAGATCCACAGGACCGGACCCTTGTAACGCGGTGCGAGGGGCGGGATGGGCGGGTTAGTCCTCGGCGTCCTCTTCGCCATCCGCCTCCGCCGGGTCGCGCAGGGGCCGAAGCACCCTGCCGGAGGCGCGGAAGCTGTAGCGGCCAAGCACGTTGAGGTTGACGTGCTTGAGCGGGGACAGCCGGCCGGTCGTCCTCGTAGGTGGTCGGCGCAGCCGCTCCAGCTCCGCATCCGCTAATCCTCCGGCACTGCGAGCAGCGCCACCAGGTCCGTCGGCAGCACGCCGTCCGCTCGGCGGGCGGCGTTGGCCACCGTGGCGTACATCCGCTTCTCCGCGACCGCCCGCTCATTTACCCCGCACCCTGCCTCAAGGTCTAGAGAATGTCGTCTTCCCAATCTGGCTCATCGGGGTTGCGGAGTTGCCGGACACCGGCGGGGCCGAGGTCGGGCTGGGCGAAGGAGTAGGTGCCGATCACGTTGATGTGCTGGCGGACGAAGGGCGATAGCCGCGCGACGTCTTCCTCAGCCAGTGGATAGGCCTCAGCCTTGAGCTGATCGAGGGCCCGGTCCATGTAGAAGGTGTTCCACAGCGTGACGCAGTTGAGCACCAGGCCGAGCGCGCCGAGCTGGTCTTCCATGCCCTTGTAATAGCGCTGGTACATCTCGCCCTTCCTGCCGTGGAAGATCTTCCCCGCCAGCGCATGTCGGGATTCTTGCAGGTTGCGCACACCCTTGATGTCACGCCGATAGGGCTCCTCCACGGCGTAGGTGAGGATATGGAGGGTCTTGAAGATCCGCCCGTAGTGGGCGATCGCCTCCCCGAGCGGGGTCGGGTTGCCGTCCCGCTGGATCATGCGCATCACGTCGTAGGCGCGGATCTCACCGGTGTAGATCGACACCACGACGCGCAGGATGTCGCTCCAATGCCGCTTGATCTTTTCCAGGTCGATCTTCCCGCGCGCGAACCGGGACAGGCTCCCGTAGTCGGCGTCCTGGATGCGCCAGCCTTTCTGATCGGGGATGTCGGCCAGCGCGGGCCGGTACTGCATGCCCAGCAGGTGGACCAGGCCGAACACGACGTCACTGTAAGATCCGGTGTCGGTCACCAGAACCTCAGGGCGCGGTCCGCCATCCCGCCGGAACGCCACATCGATCATGTGGAGCGAGTCACGCAGGGTCCCGGTGACGACCTTCGCGCCGAGCCCCACCCCACGGTCGTTGATCATGTTGAGCCACGTGACTCCGCGCGAGCGGCCGAAAAATTTCTTGTTCGGTCGAGTGTAGATCGAGGGCACTGGGACCACGAACCGCATCCCATCGATCGCCGCGACCAGCCCACCGCCGAGTGCCTGGGCGAAACCGATCTTGCCCTGCTCATCAATGAGCGGACCGTTGGCCAGAGTGTAGGTCTCCGCCGACAGGTAGTTCTGCACCACGTGCGATAACCGGCCGCGCTCCAACGCCGGCGTGCCCGCCTTCACCACCGGCGCGTACCCGATGTTCAGCGCTTGAGCCGTCAGGCAGGCCGCGACCGAGACGTGGAAGTCGGCCAGCTTACTCACCCCGCCGGCCACCGAGGTGAACGCGGCCTCGAACTCCGGAACCCGGCCCATCACCTCCAGCAGCAGCTCGGGCAGGTCCACCCGCGGCAACATCGCGAGGACTCGCTTGCGCAGGTCGATCAGGGACGGTGGCTCCGGAAGGGCGGCCAGCTTGGCCACGTGCAGCCGTCCCTCCGCATCCACGCTCACATCCACGCCGTCCTGCCCGGCCCGGCCCGCGACATCGTTGAGCGCCAGATGCAGCACCAGCGCGTGCTCGGCGAGCAACCGTCCGGGATCCTCGGGAAGCTGGAGGTCGACCAGCGCAGGACCCTTGGCCGCCTCCCACTTCGCACCGTCCAGAAGTTGCCCGCGTGGATCCCGCCAGCGCGCCGAGGCCTCGGCGTAGACGTCGCGGCGCTTGAGGTGCCGGTGGAACTGGGTCAGCACGCACATGGTGTAGGCGTTCTTGTCCACGGTGCTGCCGTTCGGCAAGCTTTTGAACACCAGCCGCTTCCAGGACCCGGTCACCAGCTCAGGGTCGATGTCGGCCTCGGTGACCTTCTTCTTGCGTCCGTCCAGCAGTCGGGGCAACTGCTTCATCGCCGCGAGCGCCCGCGCGCCCTCGGCGTTGGCACCGAATTCGATCACTGTGGTCAGCGTCTTGAGGAACCCCGACACGGTGGCGATCCGCGTGGCCAGCAGCGCCCGCATCTCACCGTCGGCATCGGCGGCGGGCGGCGGCACCATCTCCGTCACCGCCGCGACCGCCTCCCGCAGCTCCCTCCGGGGCACGATCGCGTCGATCGCCTCCCACACCTGATCCAACCGGAGTTCCTCGCCGTACTCGGTGACCTCCAGCAGGGTGTCCA
Organism: Streptosporangium album; assembly: GCF_014203795.1. Lineage (NCBI taxonomy): Bacteria > Bacillati > Actinomycetota > Actinomycetes > Streptosporangiales > Streptosporangiaceae > Streptosporangium > Streptosporangium album. The sequence goes on from NZ_JACHJU010000008.1 coordinate 83,233, forward strand.
CCGCCGCGGCGAGCGTGGCCGAGTGCTTGGCCAATTTCGGATGCTGGCGTGCCCGCTCCTTGTCGGTCGCGGTCTCGGCCTTGCCGACCAGCTCGGTGGTGACCAGCAGATCCAGCATCTCCAGACAGTCGTCGACCGCCTTGCCCTCCAGATAGATCACCGTGGCCAGCAGCGTGGCGAGCTGGCGGGAGGGGCCATGGCGGCGCGGAGTGGTCGCCGTGGCCTGCATGCCGTACCGCGCCAGGTCGACCATCCGCCGGTGCGGCACCTCCGGCGGGAGCGGCATGGCCCCCAGCCTGACCCCGAGGATTTCCGAGGCGAGCTCCAGCGCCTTCTCCAGATTCCTGCCCGAGGGCGCCGCCGGGCCTTTGCGCCAGCGTTCCAGGTCCGAGGAGCGCCGGCCTTCGGGCACCTCCAACAGCATCTCCAGGATCATCCGCTGCCGCGGCGACAGCACCTCGCGCAGCGTGTCATAGAGCCGGTCGGTGGCCTCATCCCGCACCCGGGCGACCAGCCGGGCCAGCGTGGTCACGCCCGGGAGCAGCACCTTGTTGGTGCGCAGCCACGTCACGCCGTCATAGAAGATCGTCTTCTTTCCGTCGCCGGTATTCCACGCCCGCGCACTCGCCCACACGATGAAATCCGCCTCCGCCTGGGAGAACTCCTTCAACTCGTATGCCTTGCGGATCACTTCCTGGTGCTCGAACGGCGTGCTGCGCCGCTCGGTGTACTGGTTGATCTGCGAGACATCCTCGATCCCGAGTTGCTCGCCGAGGTACACCAGCACCTCGTCGGGCACGTCCAGCGGGTCGGTCAGAAAGCGCCCGAGGTAGCGGGCTGTCGTTAGCTGGAGGGCGAAGCCGAGGCGGGCGTGTGTCCCACGCCGTTCGGCGATCAGCGCCCGATCCGTGTCGTCCAGGTAGAAGAACCGCTCCAGCTCCGCCTGCGACGGAGCACCAGAGAAGTGGCCGTACGCGGCCGCCTCACCATCACTCAAGAACTCAACCGGCATAGACGCCGAAGGTAGGGCAGGCCCGGCAAGCAGGACGAGCGGAAGATCAAATAGTTAGCTGGGGCCACCCGCTAACGGGACTTTTCGTTCGGATGCTCGTCACGCCCCGGAGCCGACAGGCCGACGTCGCCGGCCCCAAGGAAACGCCCGAGCGGGCCGTCTACGACAGCGCGGTGTGGCGCCAGGCCGTCGCCCGGGTTGAGGCCGTCACCGCCCAGCTCGGCCAGAGCGCGCCCCAGGACGCGGCACTGTGGTCGAGCGCCGCCCGCCACACCGCCGGACTGATGGCCGGGCTGTCGGCCCGCCTGGAGAGCCAGAGCCCCGGCCCGATCACCGCGACGGCCGACCTGCTGGCGCGGGCCGCGCAAGCTCCGGCCCACCCCGATCGTCGCTTGGTGCGGCGCGGCGGCCTGGCCGATCTGCGCGGGGTGGCGATAGTGATCCGGCACGCCCCCGCTTCCCCGGAGGTGAAGCTGCTGCTGCTCGCCGTCGTGGCGCTGGCGCACGCGATCCGCCTGTGGCAACAGGCTGAGCGGCCGCGTCTGGCCGCCCAACTGGACACGGGCCTGGCTCGGGTGCGCACCGGCCGGCTCGGCCGCTTATCGGTCACGTGACCATTTTGCCCCGTCATGGCGGTCTGATCAGCGAAGGTCATTGTCACTGTCTTGGTGGTCCCGTCTCGCCCTGCTTCACATCAAAAGGACTCATACGTCTATGTCTCACAGCAGTCTGACAGAGAGGGGGGTGGACCGTCACGGGGCCGGGGCCGATAGCCACCAGCGCAACCAGCAGAACACGAAGGAACGAAAACCCAGAGCCACCCAGCGGAGATCGAACAATCACAGCAGAACAGGCAACCAGAGCAAAGAGCACAGAACGCAACTGAGACCACGGGACACGACAGAGAGAGAAAGCAAGACACAAGATCATGAATCAGTGCTAAGCCTGAATCCACCGAGCGTTATCAGGTGAGGGCTGGACCGTAGACATGACGATGCCCTCTGACCTGGCAGGATGGGAGTTCTCTACGCTTCCAGCCGCCGAATCAAGAGGGCACGTCGTAAGTGCGATTGTCTCACGCTCCCGCCCACACCCATGCGATCTTCGATGACCAGCACACGGTCGCCTACGCAGGCCTGCTGCCGGTGATGCGCCTGGCCGAGCGCTGTGACCTGGCCGGTCTGGCTCAGGAGCACGTGACCATCGCCGACCGACTCGGGGTGAATGCCCCGCTGAAAATCGGCTCGATCGTGGCCGGGATGATCGCCGGGGCCGACAGCATCGATGATCTGGACGTGCTGCGCCACGGCGGGATGGATAAGTTGTTTGCCGGGATCCGCGCCCCCTCCACGCTCGGGTCGTTTCTGCGCTGTCTGACGTGGGGCAACGTGCGGCAGATCGGGAAGGTCGGCCGCCGCCTGCTGGCCCGTCTGGCCGCGCACACACCGCTGCTGCCCGGCGTGGACGTGCTGGCGTTCCTCGATCTGGACTCGATGCAAAAACGGATTTACGGGCCGACCAAACAGGGCGCCGGGTTCGGGCACACCAAGATTCAAGGCAAGAGCCTGCGGGTCCGCGGTCTCAACGTGCTCGCCTCGGCCCTGTCCACCCCACTGGCCGCCCCGGTCATCACCGCCAGTCGGTTGCGCGGCGGCACCGCCAACTCCGCCCGCGGCGCAGACACCTTCGTGACCGAGTCGATCAATACGGCCCGGGAGGCCGGAGCCACCGGCATCCTGCTCTGCCGAGGCGATGCGGCCTACTACAGCGCCAAGGTCATCGGCGCCTGCCGGCGAGCCGATGTCCGGTTCTCCTTCACCGCGAAGATGGACCCCAAAATCAAGGCGGCGATCGCCGCGATCCCCCAGGGCGCCTGGACCCCGATCAGCTACCCCAACGCCATCTTGGACGAGGAATCCGGGCAGTGGATCTCCGATGCCGAGGTCGCCGAGACCCGCTACACCGCGTTCACCTCCAAGAAGGGGCAGGCCGTAACCGCCCGCCTGATCGTGCGCCGGGTCAAACGACTGGGTGAGCAGACCGACCCCGGCCACCACCCGTGCTATCGCTACCACGCCGTGTTCACCGACACTCCGTATGAGCTGATCCAGGCCGAAGGACAGCATCGTGATCACGCGATCATCGAGCAGATCTTCGCCGATCTGATCTCCGGGCCGCTGGCTCACCTGCCCTCCGGTAATTTCGCGGCCAACGCCGCCTGGCTGGCACTGGCCACGATCAGCCACAACCTGCTCCGCGCCGCCGGTTGCCTGTCCGGAGCCCGCTGCGCACGAGCACGTGGAGCCACTCTGCGCCGCCACCTCATCGCCGTACCCGCCCGCCTCGCCCGGCACGGGCGCGGCCATATCACCCTCCACCTGCCCGGCCACTGGCCCTGGCAGCCCGCCTGGATGAACCTCTTCGACGCGCTTCGCTCGCCACCGCTCGCCCGAGCCGCTTGATATCCCATCTCACAGGCACCACCCCGCCAGCACCTTGACGGCCTACCCAGCCACCGGCGACACCGCCACCGACCGCCCCGAACCGCATGACCCGGACAAGCCGCAGAACCCGCCAGCGGCGGCCCCATCACGCCCGAAAACAGGACTCCACCTGCCGAACACCGAGAGAAACGGCCCTCATGGAGGAATCGAACTTAGAAACGATCATTCAAAGACGCTCGGTGGATTCAGGCTCAGTCACCCTCCGCCACTTACATCAGACGAAGAGATCTTTCATTAGATGTAATCGCTTGCGCAAGTCCCCAGGTAGGAAGGGGTAGAGACCGGCCATGCTGGCGCCTCGATAGAGTGCAGTCTTCTCGTACTGGCCGGCCCACGTCTCACGTCAACCAGCAGGGACCGGACCATCACCCCTCGTAATGCACACTGATCTGTATTTCATTTGTTGAAATAGCGGTCGCTCGTAGGACAGGAACGGCGAGCCCGGGTTACTGTCACATCCGTTGACACCATGGGTTTGACCAGGCCATTCTTGCCCGGTGGCTGATTCCGATGGTGTGGCGTTCCTGCGGTCTGATGTTGAGCGGTTCTGCGGTGAGATCGCTGATCTGGCTCCGGCGATACGGCTGCGCCAGCTCGGTGAGCTGCGTGTGATGTTGGAGGCGGTGACCGCGGTAGCGACGACCGCGGCGATGGCGGACGCGCGGGCCGAGGGGTGGGGGCTGCGCCGGATCGGTCAGTATGCCGGGGTGTCGCACGAGCAGGTCCGCCGGATGCTCCTGGAGTCCCCAGAAGCTCCGGCGGAGGGGTAGCCGGTGGGCTCCTACTCGGTGGGTGGGGGCGTGCGCAGCGGCCGGAAGCCACCGCTCCGGAGGATCTCAGGCAATGAGAAATTGTAACGCCCGAGCATATTGAAATGCTCGGAGCCCAGAGGTGAGAGACGGGCGATGTCGGCTGTCGCGACTTGCTTCTTTCCCTCGGCCCGAATTTCTTCCAGGGCGCGGGCCGTGTAGATGGTGTTCCAGAGAATGCAGACGTTGGTCATGAAGCCGAGTGCGCCGAGCTGGTCTTCTTGGCCTTCTTTGTATTTCTGCCGGAGTTCGCCTTTTTGGCCGTGGAAGATTTTGCGGGCGAGGGTGTGGCGGGCTTCTTGCCGGTTGAGTTGTGTGTTGACACGGCGGCGTAGGAGTTCGTCGTCGAAGTAGGACGCGAGGTAGGTGGACCGGTCGAGTTTGCCGAGTTCCATCAGGGCCCTGCCGATGGGGGTGGGGGTGCCGCCGCCGGACAGGTAGCGGAACAGCTCGCTGGCCTTGACGGCCTCGGTACGCAGGGATCCAGCGACCCGCAGCAGCTCGTCCCACTGGTCGGCGATCAGGCCGGTGTTGACGCGGGCGCGGATCAGGTTGTCGAAGGCGCCGTAGAACGCGGTGGGGTCGGCGCGGTAGAGGGTGGCGCTGCCGACGTCGGCCAGGCGCGGGGAGAACTGCCATCCCAGGAGCCGGAAGATACCGAATGCTATTTCGGAGGCGCCGGAGGTGTCGGAGGCGATTTCGGTGGGCCGCAGCGACGTCTCCTGTTCCAGAAGGCCCTCTAGGATGTAGTACCAGTCCTTGGGCGTTCCGGGGATCACGATGCCGTGGAAGCCGGTGAATTGGTCGGAGGTGAAATTGTAGTAGGTGACACCCTTGGCGCGCTTTCCCTTACCAAAATATTTGGTGTTGGGTCCGGCGTTGATGGTTTTCACCGGGACGACGAAACGCAGCCCGTCGGCGGAGGCGAGTTCACCACCGCCCCACGCCTTGGCCAGTTCCTGCTGGGAGTGGTAGTCGACCAGGGCGGCGTTGGCGGCGGTGAGGGTCGCGGCGCGGATGTAGTTCTGCTCGACCCAGAACAGTCGGTCCAGGGCGAGCGCGGCGGTGCCCTCGGAGACCATGGGGCGCATGCCGACGTTCATGGACTGGGCGACCAGCACCGCGGCGATCGAGGTGATCATGTCTTCCTTGCGGGAGGGCACGTCACCGGACACGTGGGTGAACTGGTCCAGGCACCCGGTCCAGGAGTGCACCTCAAGGACCGCCTCGGACAGGTCCACGACCGGGATGCGGGCGTCGACGTCGGCGCGCAGCGCGGTGAGGGAGGCGGGCTCATCGAGTTTCTCCAGGCCGGTGAGCACCAGGCGGTCCTTGCCGGTGGAGTCGGTCTCGATGCGTACCCAGTCGTTGCGTACGTCGTCGTCGCCGGACAGGCCGGCGGCGAGTTGCTTGTAGGCGAAGTCCAGGGTGCTCGCCCACCGTTTCACATCGACGCCTGGCTGGGGTGACAGGCTCAGGTCACGGCAGATGTTCGGGCGTGCCTTCTCCCAGGCTTCCCCGGCCAGCAGGCCGGCGGTCGGGTCGCCCCACTTGCGCAGACCGGGCACGAACACCTCGTGGCGGCGCAACGACTCGCGGAGCCGTTCGACGGCGGCGAGGGTGTAGGCCTGCTTGTTGAACGTGCCGGCGTTCTCGCCGCGTTTGGGGAACACCCGCCGGTGCCAGGCCGAGGTGAGGAAACCGGCCGGAACCTCGTCGGGGGCGATGTCGCTGCGGCGCCGTTCGATGGCCTTGAGGAAGTCGATGGCCTCCAGCACCTCGTGGCCGGGCCGCACACCCTGGCCCTTGCCGTCCCCAGTGAGGTCAGCGGCGGCCCCGGCGTCGAAGTCGATGAGCTTGAGGAGTTTGGGCAGGAACCGGCGGACGGTGGCGTAGCGGTCCAGCAGTTCGGCGTGGAAGTCCTCGTCGGGTTCGCGGGCGATCTCGCCGATGGTGTCGGCGGCGGCGCCGATCGCGACCACGTCCATGACGTCCAGGGCCGCGCGGATGTCGCCGTCAGGGTCTTGGGCGACGGAGCGGATCTTCAACCAGACCTCGCGCAGTACGATCGCCGCGGTGTCCAGGTCCTTGATGGTCCGCAACCGCTGCTTGTTGGCCTTGAACGCCGAGGTGCGCAGCAGGTCACCGGTGACCAGGTCGAACACCTCGATGGCCTCGTCAGCCGAGACGGGTTCCATGGTCGCGGCGAACGCCACCAGCGTGGCCAGCTTGCGGTCCCCGACCAGGTCGGCGACGGCCTGGGCGCGGGCGGCCTTGGCGAAGCGGGCGATCGCGGCGATCCGACCCTGCGGCACCGCGGACAAATCCCAGGTGGAGGCGCCCAGCGCCCGCAGTTCGGTGTGGCGTTCCAGCGCCTTGACCACCCCACCGCCCGACACGTCGGTAGGGCTTTTGCGGAGCCGGTCCAGCTTGGACACCCGCCGGCCGTCCTCGACGACCACCAGGTCCTCCAGCCCGGCCTGCTGGTGGGGGCTGGGCGCGGCGGCCAGGATCTTGTACTGGCGCAGCGCGGCGCGTTCGCGCAGCGAGGCGATCATCCGTTCCAGAGTGGTGACCCCGGGCAGCAGAATCTTGGCCTGGTCCAGGCGGTGGGTGGCCAGGTCGAACAGCACGATCGGGCGTTCGTTGGTCGTCCACGCCCGCCGGTACACCCAGCACGCCAGGGAGAACCACTGCTCGGCCTCGAACGCGGTGTACCCGTAGTCCTCGCGGATCTGCTTCTGGTGATCCCACCGCGCCTTCTTCTCGCCGTACCCCTTCAGATCGCCGGCGGCCAAGCCGAGCTGCTCGGCGACGTAGTCCACGACTGCGGCCGGCACCATCTCGGGGTCGTCGAGGAAGGTGCCCAGGAACCGTGCGGTTCCGAGTTGGACCGCCCAGCCGAGCTGGTTGCGGGCACCGTTGGCGGCCATCGCCCGCCGCCGGGCAGCGGCGTCCAGGTGGAAGAACGCACCCAGCTGCGTGATATCGGGAACGGCGTTGAACTTGCCGTACCTGCTCCGCTGCTCCTCGGTGAGGAAGTTGGTCGGCACTGCGCCCCTCCGGGTCCCACCGCGCACCGGACCACGGCCGCGGCAACAGTCGGCGCCCCCACCCCGGGAAGGGATGAAGGCGCCTCGGATGTACCAGCGGGCACGCCGAACACCCAACATGACCGCTATCGGAGGAAGTGTGACAGTTGTGTGCGGTGCCCGTGTTAGTGACCCTCGCCGGCAGCGGAACGCCCGTTCTCAGCGGCGTAGCCGGGCGGGTCGTCGATCTCTTCATCGAGCGCGGTCAGGTCGTCCTTTGACAGGGCGGGCAGGTCCGGCTCGGGCCCGGTGGAGTCCCACACCTGTTTCGTAGAGTGTCGGGGCTGGACCTGCAACGGAACCAGAACGCACGATTAGCTCTGTTCATGCAGACATCCCATATCGTTCGTTGTCAAGCGGCGACGGATGATCCGCTTTGGTGTTCGACAACGGGCGTGTCTGCACCCTGATGCGACCAAGCGATTGCTTCGTCGTAGGGTGTGTCGGTCTTCAGGCAGCTGTGCAAGACCCCGACGAGCCGGTTGGAGACCTGGCGCAAGGCCGCGTAGTGGCCCAGTCCGCGGGCGCGCTGCTTGTCGTAGTAGGCCCCCGCCTGCGAGTCATGCGCCGTGAACGCGGCACCACCCTGGCTCAGCTGAGCGAGGCGACCGGGATCTCCGACACCCAGCTGTGGTGGATCGACACCGCGATGCTGGACGGCGGGCTGACGACCGGCAGTAGGGCCACGAACGGGTGGGGCCCGTTCAACACCCTGGGCCTGCGCCGAGTCTCTGCCCACCATCGTCCAGCATTGGGACGACATGGTGCGGGTGGCCGGCTCACTGTCCACCAACCAGGTCCGCGCCTACGACCTGATCAAGATGATGACCGCCGACGGCCGCCTGACCGGCCTGGGCAACGCCTTCGCCCACTACGGCCGCATCTTCAAGACGCTCCACCTGCTGCAGGTCGTCCACGTGGAGGACTACCGCAGGATGATCGGGGCGCAGCTGAACGTCGGCGAGTCCCGCCACACCCTGGCGCGCCGGGTGTTCTTCGGCAACCTCGGCCGGCTGACGCGCGGTTATGAACGCGGCATGGAGGACCAGGTGGGCGCGCTGGGCCTCGGGATCAACGCCATCACCTGGTGGAACAGTCTCTATATTGACGCGGCGGTCAAAAGGCTGGAGGCCGGCGGGCTGGGCATCGGCCCCGAGATCCGCTCCCGTCTTTCGCCGTTGCTGTTCGAGCACATCAATTTCCACGGTTTCTACCCGTTCAACCGTCCTGACCTGGATGGAGGGCTCCGCGAGCTGCGCGACCCCAACGCCGCCGACGAACAGGAGTAGCCCACCTGGGTGAGATATGCCAGGGCCTGGGCGAGATGGCCTCCCCTGCCGGGGCCTGGAACGCCGGTAAAGGAGAACTCTGAGGATCACAGGCTTCGACCCGGCGGCACAGCGTCTTGTTTGAGGATCTGGATGCTTGCGATCACTCGCGTTAAGCAACTCATGTTGACCAATCCCGAATTAGTCAACTAGAGTTGCTTGCATGTCCGGTGCTGAGACTCCCGTTCCTCAAGAGCCCGCTGATGCGCTGGCGGCTGTGGCGGCGTTGAGACGCCTGGCCGACCAGATAGAGGACGCCGCCGTCGAGCAGGCCATGCGAGGGGGCTGGAGCTGGCCGCAGGTCGCCGAGGCGCTCGGCGTGACGCGCCAAGCGGTCCACAAGAAGCACGCCAAGCGGCTCATCGCCGCCGGCGTCACGCTGAGGAGGCGCTGACGATGGCCGCCATCGACCACTACATCAACACGATCATCGACCAGGGAGCACACGAAGCCCACACCAACGGATCGGCGACGATCGAGGCACACCATCTCCTGCTGGCGATCGCCGCCGAGCGAGGAACCACCACCCATCAGGCCCTTACTTCGGCCGGGCTCGATCATCGAGCGATCCGCGACGCGCTGGACCGGGAGTTCGAGCACAGCCTGAGCGCGGCCGGAGTCTCTCGTGCCGCCTTCGACCTCCCGCAGCCGAGCAGCGCCCCCCAGCGTCCGTCGCAACTGGGGGCATCGGCCAAACTCGCGCTCGAACGAGGCTTCGCGTCCGTTGCCCGTAAGAAGGATCTGCGGCCGGCGCATCTGCTGCTCGGGATCTTGCAAGCCGAGGTCGGCACCGTGCCGCGCGCGCTCGCCCTGGCAGGTATCGACCAAGCCGATCTGAAGGCGCGCGTACAGCGGACGCTCACCAACGCGGGCGAGTAACCAACAGACGCGGCTGAGGCCGTTCCATTCCCCGAGGCCAGGCCCGCAATGGCCGCCCGCACAGCGATGCGCGGCGAGTCCCTCGAACGCGGGCCGCGATGCGTCGCGCGCTCGGCCAGCTCCAGCCGCGCCGAGCCTGACGGCGAAAACGCACCCCGGCAAGGTCCCGCGAGAACCCTCCCGGGCCCTTCACCACCACTCTCAGGCGCCCGCAACGCGAGGCGTGAACCACATGAAAGGCGAGACGATGACGACGAGCGAAGTCGTAGTCGATGTCGACGGCCTGCGCATGCGCTACGGCACGACCGACGTCCTGCGTGACGTGAACTTCCGCGCACACCAAGGAGAAGTGCTGTGCCTGCTCGGGCCGAACGGGGCGGGAAAGACCACCTCGATCGAGATCATGGAGGGTTTCCGGATGCGGTCGGCAGGCCGCGTCGAGGTGCTCGGCACCGATCCGGCGCACGGCGACGAGCCATGGCGGGCACGGGTTGGGATCGTCCTGCAGTCCTGGCGTGACCATGGCAAATGGCGGGTCCGTCAACTGCTGGAGCATCTCGGTTCGTATTACGCCGCCTACTCCACCGAGTCGATCAAACGGCCGTGGGACGCGAGTCAACTCGTCGCGGCGGTCGGCCTGACCGAGCAGGCGGACAAGAAGGTCAGGATGCTCTCCGGCGGGCAGCGGCGCCGGCTGGATGTGGCGATCGGCCTCGTGGGCCGCCCCGAACTGGTGTTCCTCGACGAGCCCACCGCCGGGCTCGACCCGGTGGCCCGGCGTGGTTTCCACGAACTCATCGAGGGCCTCACCGACGAGGGCGAGACCACGATCCTGCTCACCACCCATGATCTGAGCGAAGCCGAGAAACTCGCCGACCGCATCCTGGTCCTCGACGGGGGGCGGATCATCGCGGACGGCACAGCGGCGGAACTCGCACGGCAGATCGCCGGCCAAGACGAGGTGCGCTGGACTCGTGACGGACAGAGCTTCCGGCAGTCGACCACCGAGTCGACCCGGCTGGTTTTCGACTTGTTCAAGCAGCACGGCGAGGCGATCGAGAACCTCGAGGTCCGCCGGGCCTCGCTGGAGGACACCTATCTCTCCCTGGTGCACCAGGCCGAATCCGGCACGAACGAAGCAGCCGAGACGAACAAGGCGGAAGAGGTGGCCCGATGAATCCGACCGCGATGGCATGGCGTGCGGGCTGGTCCCGCGGTCTGATCGAGCTGCGGCAGTCGCTCACCAACGGCGGGGATCTGTTCAACCACTTCTTCTGGCCCGTGTTGATGTTGATCGCCGTGTTCTTCCTGCGAGAGGTGTCCTTCGGGCAGAGCGGATTCTCCCTCGGTACCCTGGTCTTGCCGAGCATCCTCGGGATGAACGCCGCGATGTCCATGGTCAGCATGAGCCAGCAGCTCACCGCCGACCGGGAGGACGGGACCCTGCTGCGTGCCAAGGCGACACCGAACGGAATGGTGGGCTACCTGCTCGGCAAGATCATCTCGGTGTCCGGCAGCCTGGTCGTCGACCTTGCGATCTTTCTGATTCCCGGCATGTTCATCATTTCCGGCCTTGCGATCGGCGACCCGGGCTCCTGGCTGACCCTGAGCTGGGTGCTGGCGCTGGGACTGGTGGCGACCCTGCCGATCGGCGCGGTGCTGGGATCGGTGTTCGTCAGCGTACGCAGCCAGGGACTGCTCACGCTGCCGATCCTCGGCATGATCGCGATCTCCGGAATCTTCTACCCGCTCACAGTGCTGCCGGAGTGGGTGCAATGGATCGCCCAGGCCTTCCCGATCTACTGGCTCGGCCTCGGCATGCGCTCGGCCCTGCTGCCCGATGGCGCGGTCGCCGTCGAGATCGGCGAATCCTGGCGGCACCTGGAAACCATCGGGGTGCTCGGGGCCTGGGCGGTGCTCGGCCTGCTCCTCGCGCCGATCGTACTGCGCCGGATGGCGCGCCGGGAGTCCGGTTCCAGCGTGGCCGAGCGCCGTGAGAAGGCCCTGCAGCGCATCGGGTAAGGCGAACCGACCCCCGTCCCGCGAAACACCCTCAATTCGAAATGAGTGGGACAGCAGTGCTGACGCTGCCCTCCCACGCCTGGAAGGAATCCCTATGTTCAACCCCCCTCCCACCGTGACAGGGCTGCCCATGACGCGCCCTGCCGGCTGTCCCTTCGATCCCCCCGAAGAGCTGACAGCGCTGCGCGAGCGGCAGCCGATCAGCCGGATGGCCTACCCCGACGGGCACACGGGCTGGCTGGCAACCAGCCACGCGCTGGTCCGCGCGATACTGGCCGACCCCCGTTTCAGCTCACGGCATGAGCTCATGCACAACCCGTTTCCCGGACCGGTCATCCCCGAGATACCTCCGGCGCCACCCGGTATGTTCATCGGGGTCGACCCGCCCGAGCACACCCGCTACCGGAAGCTGCTCACGGGCACGTTCACCGTTCGCCGGATGCGCCTGCTCACCGAGCGCGTCGAGCAGATCACCGCCGAGCATCTGGACGCCATGGAACGGCACGGGCCGCCGGCCGGTTCGCCCTGGACGAATGGGGCGCCTGGCTGCCGGAGTGCTTCTGGCCGATCTGGGGAGCCGCGCTGGCCACCGCCACCACCTCCTACCATCTGCACCGCAAGCATGATGCGCGCCGGGCACCTGTCGGCCACGCCCCTCCCACCCCCGTGACATCATCAGGACAATGAGCTGAGACGCGGCTGCGGCGTTCGGGTACTCCCGGCCTACTACGCCGCGGCCCAGGCCCTGGCCGACGGCGGGCTGGCCGCCCTGGTGGCGGCCAAGCCCGGCCCGAAGGGCGGCCACAAGCTCACCGAGGAGGTCTGCGCGTTCGCCGAGGCCCGGCTGGCGGCCGACCCGGCGCTGCGGGCCAAGGATCTGGTCGGCCCGATCGAGGAGAACTTCGGCGTGCGCGTGCACCCCCGCTCGATCGAGCGAGCGCTGGCCCGCTACCGGGAGCACTCCAAAAGCCGCTGATGACCTGCCCGCCCGCGAGGACCATCCCCGTCACCCGAAACCGACACTCCCCGGGCGAACAACTCAGCCGCCTCAAACCGCAACCGCTCGCGTTTGATGCGTTCCTCGGCGGTCAGACCGCCACCTTCCGGATACCTCATACCTCCGGCATAGCAAACACGCCGTCAGCCATCAGCACCCGCACCTCACCGTAACTTCCGCCCTTCAACCTCAGCAGCGCGGACCCCTGAGCAGCGCCGAAGGCTCTCACAAACGGTCGTTCACGAGAACCATCCACACCCGAGACGCATCGCGGCCATAATGCGTCTCGAAAGGCTGTCTCGAAAAGAAGCTCTCACAAACCGTTGTCGCACGAAAAGAGACTCATCGCCATGGCGCTCTACGGATACTGCCGCGTCTCGACCGCCGACCAGAACCCCGATCACCAGATCGACGCGCTCCTGCGCGCCGGGGTGGTACAGGAGAACATCTTCCTCGACCGGGCCAGCGGCGCCCGGGCCTCCCGGCCCGAGCTCGACCGCCTCATGGCAGCGCTGGGCGACGGCGACATGCTCAAGATCACCCGGCTGGACCGGCTGTCACGCTCGGTCCAGCACCTCATCAACCTCGGCGCCGACCTACGGACCCGCGGAGTCGGCCTGCACGTCATCGAGCAGGGCATCGACACCGAGACGATGGAGGGCCGCGCGATGTTCGGCATGCTGGCGGTCCTGGCCGAGCTGCAGCGCGAACTCATCGTCTCCAACACCAACGACGGCCTGGCCGCCGCCCGCGCCCGCGGCCGCGTCGGCGGCCGCCGCCCCAAACTCACCCAGCGCCAGCTCGACCAGGCCCAAAGCATGTACGACAGCGGCGACCACACCGTGGAGGAGATCGCCGCGACCTTCCACGTGTCCCGCCCCACCATGTACCGGCAGCTCACCTCCTTCCAGGAGGGCCGCGACTGCGTCCTGGTCGTCTACCGCAGCAGCCGCCGGCCCAAGACCGACGCCAGCAACCGCCGCCTGGGCGAGACCGGCCAGTCCGAGAAGATCCAGAAGGACACCGACCGCAAATGGTGGCCCATCGCCCCCGCCCGCCGGTCCAAGGTCAAAGCGATCGTCTACGTCGCCGACGGCACCGTGGCGCGGGTCCGCGCCGTCGACGGCAACCTCACCCGATGGCAGCACGACGACCGCGGCTACGCCGACGTCCCCGTCAGCCCACCCCTGACCGACCTGCAGATCGCCGAGCAACTCCCCACCTTGAGCATCCGGATCGGCGACCCGCGACCGCACGTGCGCGGCAAGCTCCGCGAGTACCTCATCCTGTGAACCCCGCGGCCCGGCAGATCAGTCAGCCAACGCCGTCAGAAGCCGGTCCCGCTGCTGCTCGGTCAGCCCGCCGACCCTGCGCCTCTCATCCACCCCGGACGTGGCCATCAACGCCGCGACCTTCGCCGGCCCGTACCCAGGGACCGCGCGAAGGACCTGAACCACGCGCGTCCTCTTCACGATGTCCTCGCCGCTACGACCAAACACCTCGGCCACGCTCGTCTTACCGGACTTCACCTCGGCGAGAAGCTCGATCCGGAACCTCCTCGCCTCGGCCGACCTCACCAAAGCGTTCGCCCGCTGCTCTGGAGTCATCGTCGGCAATGCCATCGAACTGCTCTCCCGTAGATAGATCGGCTGGTCACACGCCCTCCCGCCGTACACGCCGGCGGAGGCCACCGCACCATCATCGCGCACAGTGTCAACGGATGTGACAGTAACCCGGGCCCACCGTTCCTGTCCTACTCGGAGGCCAGAAATGATCGTCAGGCAGCGCGCGTAGCAGCGGCGCTTCGATCGCGAAGTCCTGGGCGATGGTGCGCAGCCGTGCTCCGATCCGGCGGCCGTCTTCGAGCTGCTCGAAGTGCTCGATGCGGGCGTTGAGCTCGGCCAGGCTGTCCACTTGCGGCACCGGCGACAGGTAGTTGCGACGAAAGTAGCCGATCTGGCCTTCCACCCCGCCCTTCTCATGAGCGCCCTCGATGCCGCGCTCGCAGTAGAAGGCCTCGCAGCGGTAGTGCGAGCGAAACAGCCGCCAGCGGGGGTTTTCCACCCGGAGCCGGCCGCGGAAGAGAACCTTCGTCACTGCCGCGGTCAGGTTGTCGTAGCGGATGTGCCGGGTCGGGGTGCCGCCCAGCCGGGTGAATGCCTCCACGTGCCCTTCCAGGAACGCCTCCTGGCCGCTGGTGGCGTAGATCTTGTGGATGGCCTTGCCGGAATACGACATGCGGTAGACGAACAGGTAGCACTTGGTCAGCACCCCGGCCAGGTTCACCCACAACTCGCCGAAGTCGACCTCGGCCTCCTCGCCGGGCGGATGGTTCTGGCGGATGAACACCTTGGCCGGTGCCCGGCCCTCCTCGATGCGGATCTCGGGTTTGCGCTTGGCGAGGTAGTCACGCACCGTGGAGTACGACAGCCCGGCCGCATCCTGCTCATCGAGCAGTCGGCGGTGGATCCGCTTGACGGTGTGACGCTGTTTGCGGGGCGCGTCCAGGTCGGCGCGCAACCACTCGTCGATTACCTTCTTGAACGGCTCCAACTGCGGAGATCGCCGTTTCGGTGTCTTACGCGGTGTTGGTTCGGGCTGCGTCAGTGCTTCGCGGACCAGTCGCCTGTGCACGCCGTACTTGCGGGCCAGTGCCCGAACGCCTAGGCCTTCACGCCACGAATCCCGGCGGATCTGGTCGAACAGCTCGACTTTGGTGAGCGCCACCAAGCCCCCTTGCCGCGGCGCGCGTGATCTAGCAGGTCGAGCCTGTCACCGCAACCCTAAAGGTGGGGCCATTTCAAGCCGACATGTCGGTCTGGGATCACACCACCGGCCCGAGGTGGGTCCAGCTCAAGCCGCCCAGGTGGGGCCGTTTCAAGGATCTGGCCCACATTTCGTGACGGGCACGGCTGCTAGCGGGCATACGCGTCGTGTTCTCAGCCGAGTGCGAGAGGGCCGTTGATTTCGAAGTTCTCGTCCAGAACGGTGACGAGGCGGTCGGCGGCCCGCGGGGTGGCCTCACTGGCCCATTTGTGGACGAGGCTCAGGAAGCCCTGCAGTCGCAGGTGCGCCGTGGCTAGGAGGGCGGGCAAGTCGTCGAGCTGGATCTCCACCTGCGTGGGAGAGGTCAGCGAGTGGGCATACGACTCCTGTCGGAGCCGAACGGCTCCGACAATGTATTCGAGATCAGTGCCGGGATCGTGCCCGAGCCAGATGTCCTTCTTGTAAAGGACATTGCGCCACTCCCGCCAGTTTTCCAGGCCGCAACAGCAGCCTGGCAAGATCTCGGCATTGGTGGTCGTGTCCCTGACACGCAACCCGCCCGGGGCAACTAGCGCTTCGGCTTCGACCAAGTGTCGGTCCAGCAGATGGTGGAGATCGCTGATCGGTTCCGTCGGGATGTCGCCGTAGCGGAAGATGACCGCCATCGCGGCGCCGACCTCGGCCGGGGTCATCTGGCCAGAAAGGGCAAGGATTCGGTCACTGGCCGGTTCGGCGACAGGCCAGCCGGTGAAGTCCGCCGTTCCGGAGGCCTCCAGGACGGCATCGATGAGGATCACGTCCACAATCATCCCGCCGCGGATCGGTCCGCTGCTCACTACCTGGCGGCGGTAAGCAAGACCCGCTTACGGAGGAGCGGTAGACCGGCACGGCCGAACATCTGCCGTTTGATCATTTTGATGTGGTTGACGCGGCCCTCGACGGGCCCGGAGTTCCAGCGCGTGGTCAGGCCGTTGGTGACGGCGTCCAGGTCGGCCTCGAGGCCGCCTGCGAAGGACGTGAGACCGGGCAGGTCATCGGCGCGGACGGCGGCGATCCAGGTCTGGAGATTGTGGCCGCGCAGTTCGGTGAGCATCTCGCCGAAGAGCCGGATGTGGCCGGCGGCGGCCCGCAGTTCGGGACAGTGTTCCAGGATCGGCTTGAGCCCTGTTTTGTCGTCCTCGGTCAGGCTCTCGGGGTGTCGGGTCAGCCAGCCGGTGACCTGCCGGACGGTGGGTGAAGGCGCGGCGATCAGGGCAGATTCGACACGGGCATGATGCTCGTCGAGGTAGTCACGCACGGTGGAGTAGCTGCCGTGGAAGCCGAGCGCGGTGATCTCGCGGTGGAGCTGTTTGGCGTTGGTGCAGCCGGCGTCCCAGCGCTGGTGGAGGTGGGGTTTGAACGGGTCGAGCTTGCTGGGACGAACGCCCTTCCATTTTCCGTCGACCAACTCCTGCCAGGTCACGGCGCGGGCATATCGCTGGACAGTGTGACGGCTCCACCCGAGCCGGCGAGCGATGCCACGCATGCCGTGGCCTTGTTCGATCAGGTCGTGGACCAGGGCGTGATGGCGGCGGGCCCGTTCGGCGAACCTCCCGGTGAGCTCCGCCTCCGGCGGATCCGAAGGAGGGGAGATCGGGATCTGCTCTGGGGGCTCGGGTTCGGGGGTGCGCAGGCAGTCTCGGTGCCGGGCCACGCAACGTTCGACGGCTTTGCCGAGGTTCTGCCAAAGGTGGAACCTGTCCGCGACCTGCGCCGCGTCCGGCGCCCCGGTGCGGGCGCCGTCGGCATAGGAGCCGGATCGGTCCCGGCAGATGATCTCGACACCGGGATGTTCGGCCAGCCAGTCCGCGAGAGGCTGGGCGTCCCTGCCCGGCAGCAGGTCCAGCGGTGCCCCGGTCTCGCAGTCGATCAACACGGTTCCGTAGATGTGGCCGCGCCGCAACGCGAAGTCGTCGACCCCGAGCACCCGTGGCGTCGTCACGACCGGGTCGGGCAATGCCATGACCAGCCGCAACATCGTCGACCGGCTCACGATCGCCCGCAGCCCGCATGCGAGGCGGGCACCAGCCCGTCCGGCCAGCGCGACCGCGATCTTCTCCAGCATCGACCTCAGCAGCGGCGTCCGCCGCCCGTATCGGATGGTGAGGCCCGCGACCTGCTCGGCGAATGTCCGCCGTTGGCAGGCCGTGTTGCCGCAGATCAGACGCCGCACCGACAGCACGATCTCCATCCGGCGATCGCCCATGGCCATGTCAGCCAGATGACGCTGGTATCGGCTGTGCACCTTCTCTGACAGGAACCCGCAGTCCGGGCACGGCATCGCCCCGGCCCTGGTCCGAGCCAGGATCTGTACGAGGGCGGTGGACTCAACGAGGCGTTCGAGCTCCACTCCGGCGAGGTGAGGGAGGAGGACGCCCAAATAATGATCTTCGCACCCGGAGCATCCTCGTCCATCGGGGCCAGGCTACGGATCAGTATCCATCACGAAATGTGGGCCAGATCCCGTTTCAAGTCGTCATAACCAGGGGAGCAATCGCGGGACGCGCACCACGTTCGTGGTGTGCGCGCGGCGAGGTGGAAAGGACAGTTGCACCGCTACCGCGTCCTGGTCGCCGGCCGCGTATGAGGCGGCCAGGAGCGCCTGGTCGACCTCGCCGAGCAGAGGGGCGAATCGTCCGGCCATGCTCGTGTAGAAGCGGGGTGCGGCGGTGACCTGCAGCTCGAACGCGCCGGCGTCGATCGCCACGGTGGAGGTGGCGTGCACCGCGATGCCGAGCTCGATGCGCTGCGGCGGCACGATGTCGGCGTGCTCGCCCACGGTCAACGCCTCGATGTCGGCCCCGGTCAGGTTGATGTCGGTGCCGTCGCGGGTGGCTTGCTGGATCAGCGCGAGGAGGATGGCGTCGCGTTCGGTCAGCATCCGCCATGCGGTCCGGGCGCGTGGCGCGCCGAGGTAGCCGCCGGGGTAGCCGAGCCCGGAGTCAGCGACCAACTCCCGCACCGGCACCAGGGCGCCGGGCCCGTAGCGGGTACGGAAACGGGCGTGGTAGTCGAGCCAGGCCGCCGTACCGAAGGGCTGGGTACTCAGGCGCAGCAGGACGCTCGCGGCGCGCGTAGCTTCCTCCAGCACCCGCTCGGGTACGGTGATTCGCCCGTTCAGCCGTACGTCAACGGCCAGCACGTGCCCGATACCGGGGGCAAGCCCGGTCATCTGCGTGGCGGCCGATGCCCGGATCTCCGCGGTCTGCGGGCCGCTGGTGTTGTGGCGGGCCAGTTGTTCGCTGATTGCATCCAATTGCTCCAGTACCGTCGCGGTGTCGGGCAGGTCCTTGGCCCCAGCGGCGCGCAGCGCACCGATCAGGTAGGTCAGAGGGTCAGCGGCCGTCGCCGGCGGGCACAGGCTCGTGATCAGGATGTGCTGGTCGACCAGATCGTGCAGCAGGTCACGGATCTTGTCCGGTGAGGCGGCCGGGAAAGAGCCGGCCAGTTGGTCGGCCAGCGCGTCGAACCGTATCGGCGAGGCGGCTGCGGCCAGCGCGGCCTGCACGGGCCGGGTGTGGCGTACGGAGATCTCTCGCAGCGGCCCGGGGGTTCGGGCGCCGACCTGTGCCCGCTCGGCCACGATGAAGCGTCCGTCGCGCACGATCCCGGCGCTGTCGGCCACCACCATCAGGTGCGGGCGTAGCCCTGGGTGTGATTCGAGTTGGTCGACCAGCATCAGCAGCCATTCGGCGTCCGCGCGCAACAGCGCGCGGTGCCCGGTGCCGATCTTCGCCGCTGCCGGTCCGATGGCGGCGGCGGTGACCCCGGCGAACATCCCGAAGGGTGTGGGCCGTCGCTGCCAGCGCATCAGGTAGGAGGCCGCGGACAAGATGGCGCGGCGCACATCCTTGGCGGGGGCCGGTTCGGTGCCGGGAGTGAGGAGCTGGTCGATGCGTGTGGCCAGGGCTGGGCTGGCCATCTGCAGCGCCTCGCGTACGTCACCGCGAGACCAGATTGTCGCCAGCCATGTGCGGCCTTCGGCCTGGATCGCGGCCGGGTCGGATATGTCCAGGTGTGTCGGCAACTCCAGGTCGCCGGGGTCTGTCGTGGCGCGCACCAGGACCAGGCCGGTGTGCTGGTAGCGCGGGGGTACGGTCATGCGATCCGCCTCCAATGGCAGGTCATGAACCGCGCCGCCAGCGCCCAAGGGTTTGGGCGCCGGCGGCAGGAGGGGTTAGGACGGGTCGTTGGTGCTGGTGCTGCACGCGGATCCGCTGCAGGTGCTGCCGCACCCGTCGCCGGTGCTACACATCATGGTCGCGAGCGGCGTGGTGGTCTCCACCACGCGCATGTCCAGCGCGAACTCGTCATCGGGCAGGGACAGGGTCTTGTCGAGGTCCAGGGCCCCGGGGGTCAGCAGGGACATCGGGTCACACTCCTTAATTGGGGGGGGTGGGTGTGGTGCGTCCTGATCTGCGAGTCGTTCAGCTCGTCGCAGGCCAGGAGATCGTGACCAGACCGTGGGTCTTGGCGAGGACCGCCGCACGGTCGGGTATCTGCGGGGTGGTGCCGGTCGGCCAGAAGGCGATCGTGGGGGCCGGGCCGCTCCGTGCGCGGCGGTCCCACGCCTGGATCTGTTCGACCATCGCGGTCGCGGCGTCCTCTCCGTGCGCTCCGTAGGCGCGCGCCCCGAATTCGACTCCGGCGCCTATCCGGCGCACCGCCAAATAGGCGAAGGAGTCGCCGCGCACGGCCGCGTAGGGGAACCACGTGCCCCGCTCGCGGGCCAGTTCGGTTCCCTCCTCGGCGGCGACCCTGCAGAATCCGGGCAGGAAACCGGCGAACCACAGGTGCAGGTCGGCGAACGAGACCCCGTTCTGGATCGTGATGCCGGACCACACCTCGGTGCGGCCGGTCGCCAGCGCAGCGTCGAGCAGGCTCGGGTTGTCTGGTGCCCCGTCGTCGAACTGCAGCTCGATGTGGTGGCCATCGGCGTCGGGGAGCCGGAAGATCCGGTCGGTGTGCTGCCCGTCGCCCTGCATCGCGACGAACCCGCATACCTCGGCGGAGGTGCTCACCAGGTGGTCCGCCTCGACCTGGAACGCGATCGAGCGGGTGACGCCGTTCATGCGCAGTGGCACGACGATCACGCCGTTCTTGGCCAGCTGGTTCAGCCAGGTCGGCGGGATGTCCCACGCGCCGACCGTCACGATGATCGCATCGAACAGTCCGAGGTTAGGCACACCGTGCTCGGCGTCGGCCAGGATGACCCTGACCCGGTTGCCGTACCCGGTGGCCTCCAGTGCGGCGCTGGCCCGGTCGGTCACGTCTTGGTCGATATCTTCTCTGTTAGATGTACGTGTCTTGGTGTATCTGAGAGGTATGTGACTGCGTGGGCTGGAAGGTTTATTGGGTGCCGGTTCGGCGCCTGGTAGTGCCGGAGCGTGTGCCGGTGCTGGCGGGCTGGGAGGACCTGGCGGAGCGGGAGGAGCGCACGGGGATCCACCCCGGAGATCCGATCATGCTGTCGCCGGATTGCCGGATCGATGAGCTGCTGAGCTTGTTTTTCTGCCGTTCCGCTTTCGCGCGGCTGGCGATGGGGACGAAGCGGAGTTACACCGATGATTACCGCCTGTTCTTCGACTTCCTGTGGGGCCGCGGAAAAGCATGGTCGGAGGCGACCGCGGATGACCTGTGGGACTTCGAGGACTGGAGGACCCGGTCTCCCCGCAACCCGGGCAGGGTCGGCGGGGCCCGCTGGAACCGGGGCCTGGCGGCGCTCACGCACCTGTACCGGTGGGCGGTCCGGCACGGCTATGTCGCGACGAACCCGATCGAGATGCGCGAACGGCTGGGCCAGTACGGGGAGGTGACCGAGACGCCGGCAGCGCAGGCGAAGAACGCCAGGGCGAGCAACGTGCACTGGATGACGCCGCGGATGTTCCGGCTCTGGGCAAATGTCGGCCTGCGCGGGCACACTGCGGAGGGCCTGGTCGCCGAGGGATGGACCGGGCGGCTGGAGGACCGCAACACGGCCTTCGCCGACCTGCTTTTCTGCTCCGGGCTGCGACTGGGCGAAGGGGCTTCGCTCCTCACGGTCGAGCTGCCGGCCACCGCGCTGGACGGCGGGAAGTTCTATCCGGCCCGGCTGGGGCGGGCGGTCACCAAGTCCAAGAAGGCCCGGACGTTCTACGTCTCGGCCCGGGTACTGGTCCAGATCGAAAGCTACCTGCAGGCGGGGCGGGCTGCCGCTATCCGGCGTGCGCAGGCCCGTGACCTTTACGGCACCCTGCCCGGCCTGAAGATCGTCACCAAGGTGACCGGCCACAGCAGGAAGGTGCTGCACTGGCACGACCAGCACGGGGCAGAAGGCCGTACCCCGCTGACCGACGCGGCCGCCGAGGAGCGGATGACCTTGTTCGCCCCGGGGCCGGCGGGACCAGAGCCGATGTGGGTCTGGCTGACCGAGGCCGGCCTGCCCTTCAGGCCCGCATCCTGGGAGAACGTCTTCCGGGGTGCGAGCCGCCGCTGCCGGGACGTCCTGGGCGGGGTGATGAGCGAGCCGCCGTTCGCGACCCCGCACTCGGCCCGGCACTCTTTCGCCCTCTACATGCTCGTGGTCCTGCACCATGTCATGGACCAGCGGCTGGGCCTGACCCCGGAGGAACGACGTGACTACCGACTGCTCTACGGCGATCCCTGGCGTATGGTCCAGGACCTTCTGGGCCACTCGGAGATCACCACGACGCGCGACCGCTACCTCGCTCCCGTCGCTGACCTGCAGCTGCGCTCGCTGCTGTCCGATCCTGATCCTGACCAGCCGGATGCCGCGGAGCGTTCCGATGACCGGGTGACATCGCTGCTGGCCCGGCTGGCCCGGGAGAGCGAGGGAATCCAGGACTTCCATGACGCGGTGATCTCGTCGTGAGCACCCGGGGGCGCCGGGCCGCCCAGCCGGCGGGGACGCATCGCCGGCCGGTCCCTCTTTCTCCTGGCGAGCTGGTGGTCGAGCACCGTGACCGGCAGGGCCTGGCCCGCAGCTACGACTTCGCGACGCTGCAGGCGGCTCCGGCGATGCAGCGGTCATGGGCGGTGCTGTTCGCGGATGCCTGCGCTTCGGGAGGGGGCTGGGATTCCCGGTCGACAAGCTCGGACAATTTCAAGAGGCTCGCCCGGTTCGCGTCGTTCTTGGCCGGGCAGGAAGAGCCGCCCGGGGATGTCGGCGAGCTGGCGCCTTCGCACTGGACAGCCTGGAAGGTCAGCCGCCCGGCGACGACCTACGGGTATGCCGACGTCACCAAGGTCGCCGCGTTCCTGCGCAAGGACCCCCGGCTGCGGCCAGACACCCGCGCCGCGATGGCCAAGCGCATCGCGGTGGCCAAGCCCCGGGAAGCCGCCTTCACCGAGGCTGAGTTCCTGGAGGCCAGGACGGCGGCCAGGAGGATGTTCCGCTCCGCGCACCGGCGGATCGCGGAGAACTCACAGGTGCTGGCAGCCTGGCGGGCCGGCACCCTGGAGCCGGGGTCCGGCCAGTGGCTGCTCGGAGAGGCCCTCGACGTACTCGCCCGGACGGGCGAGGTTCCCCTGGCCGCCGCCGGCAAGATGGTCTACCGCTACCGACGGCCGCTGGGCGGTGGGAGCATCCGGGCGGCCCGGGAGCGGCTGTTCCTGAACAAGACGGAGGTAGCGTCGCTCGCGGTGCTGCTGACAGCGGAGTTCGGGCTGAACGCGACCACCGTCAGCGAGATGCCCGCCCCGCGGGCGACTCCCGACTCCGGTGAGGGAGGCGCCCCTACATACCGGCTTGAGCTGGAAAAACGCCGTCGCGGCAGCGGCCGCCATTTCGAGACGCGCAACATCACCGACCTCGGTCCCGGCACTCCCGGGCGGCTCATCACGCAGGCTCTTGAGGCGACCGCCCTGGCGCGGTCCTTCGTCAGCGCCGCGGGCGGCCCGGACCGGCTGCTTACCTGGCGGCGGGGGCGGCTCCCGCATGCCGGGATCGAGACCATGGAACCCCTGGCCGGGCCGTTCGGGCTCGGGCTGGCCTCCCACTCCTATAAGGAATGGGCCGGCAAGGCACAGTTCGCCGGGGCCCCGATGCGGCGGATGCGCAAAACCGTCAACGTCCTGCACCGCCGCGAAGCCGGCCAGAACTCCCAGGACACGCACGACCGCGCCTACGTGGTGAACGAACCCCGGGCGCAGCAGGCCGCGGTCGCGGTGATCGCCCAGGGGGCGGCGGACGCGGCTGACGCAGCCCGCCGCACCGTCGTCGCGAAGCTCGCCGAGACCCGGCGCGCGGACGACCAGGAGACGGCCACAGCCGACTGCGGCGGCTTTCACAGCAGCCCGTTCAGTCCCGGCGGCATGGCCTGCGGCGCTTCGTTCCTGCTCTGCCTCGCCTGCCCCAACGCCCGGGTCACCCCGGCGCACCATCCCCGGCTGGCCGTCCTGCACCAGGCGCTGGACTCCCTCAATGGCATCCTCGACCCCGGCACCTGGGAGGAGGACTGGGGCGATTCCCACGCCCGGCTCGCCGACCTCCGCCAGCGGCTGGGCGAGCCGGCCTGGCAGGCCGCCGCCGGCAAGGCCACCGCGAGCGACCGCGACATCATCAACGACCTGCTGAACGGAAACTACGACCTATGACCACCCTGGCCGACACCCGGCCGTCCTGGCCCGGCCCCGACACCCCGGTGATCAGCCCCGGCCGAGTCCAGGACCATACCCGGTGCAACGCCCGCTACAGCGACCCGGCCTGGCCCCTGGGCCCGCTCTCAGGCAACCCGAGTGCCGCCAAGAACACCATTCACTGGATGGGGTTCCCGGCCGCCTTCCGCGACGAGCTGCGGTATCTCACCTGGCTGCTGATCAACGAGTCCGTCCCCGACACGTTCCTGCTCCGCCAGGCCGGGTCCTTCCGGGCCAGGCTCGGTGCCGCGGCCATCTACGGCACCGCCCTGGTCTGGAAGGACTTCGCCCGCTGGCTGGGCGAACGCGGCCGCACCTCGTTGGGCGCCTGCACGGAGCGGGACTACCGCGACTACACGGCCCGGATGAGCCGGCAGGGAGACAGCCGCGACAAGGCCGTGCTGAGGCTCAACGCCCTGAGCCGGCTCTGGGTGTTCGACTTCGCCGCCGAGTACACGCTTGGCATCGCCGAACCGCCCTGGCACCAGGAGGGCGCCGACGATTTCCTGCCTGCCGCGACTCCCCGGGGAGAGAACGCCACCGACCCGATCACCCCGGCCACAATGGGGCCGCTGCTCACCTGGGCCCTGCGGATGACCGAAGAGCATGCGCAGGACATCCTCACGGCCTGGGAACTCAAGCGCAGCATGGCCGCACGGGCCGCTTCCGCCGTCGCGACGCCAGCCACGAGGGTCTCTCTTCTCGCCTACCTGGCCGATATCGCCGAGCACGGCCGCCCGCTGCCGTCCGTGTCAAGGAAAGGCGGCACGGAAGTCGCCGTCACCTACGTCAGCGCCCTCACCGGCGCTTCGCCGGGCCAGGTCTACGCCGTGACGAAGGAACCCCGCTGGCGTGACTACCTGCTTCGCCACCCCGGCTCCTGCCCGCTGCCGATGACGATCACCGCGACGATCGACGGCAGCCCCTGGACGAGCGCCATCGACTTCGCCGACACCGCCACCTTGATGAAGCACCTGGTCGCCGCCCTGTTCATCGTGCTGAGCTACCTCACGGGAATGCGTCCGGGAGAGGTTCTCGGGCTGCGCGTCGGCTGCTGCCCCGATCCGGAATCCGGCCGTCACCTGATCCACGGGCACGTTTTCAAGACCGCCCGCGACGAGGACGGCAACCACCTGTCCCAGGGGCAGCTCCGGGAAGTCCCGTGGGTCGCGATCCCGCCAGTCGTGAACGCCATCCGGGTCCTGGAGCAGATTACGCCCGACGGCCTGCTCTTCGCCTCGGCAGCCCACGACTTCAACGCCCGCCGCAACCACGTGG
Organism: Streptosporangium album; assembly: GCF_014203795.1. Lineage (NCBI taxonomy): Bacteria > Bacillati > Actinomycetota > Actinomycetes > Streptosporangiales > Streptosporangiaceae > Streptosporangium > Streptosporangium album. The sequence goes on from NZ_JACHJU010000008.1 coordinate 108,596, forward strand.
GGACGCCGTCGGCACCGGTCATGGGCCGCAGGATCGAGCACTTCGTCACCTGGGCCAACGCCCTGGCGGCTGACCATGACCGCCTCCACGAGATCATCCCCGACGATCCGCACGGGGCCCTGGGAACCGCGCGCTTCAGGCGGATTCTCTCCGCTTAGTTGTGGTGTTGCGATTCGGGTTGCATGGGCTGGTGGGGGCGGGTTTCTGGCTTGCCGAGGACTGTGTTGTGTTTCTATGGTCAGCCTCCATGATCTTGAATTTCTTCTCGTCTCGGGGCTGGGAGTCCTGGGACATCGAGCGTCGGCCGTTGATCCCCGAGCGGATGCCGGTGTTGATCGATGACGACCTTGCCTTCGAGGCCGGGCCCGGGGCACCTCGGCCTGCGACGGTGGTGAACGGGTGGCTTCGGGAGTTGCCCGCCAGCGGGTGTCCGGCATCGAGCTCGTGGGAGAGCTACGCGCGGGCGGTCAAGGCGTGGATGGAGTTCCTGGCCGAGCACGGCGTCGCCTTGTTCGACTCTCGGGTCCAGTTGAAGTACGCGCTCGGCAAGTACGCGGAGTACCGGGCGGCAGGGCCGGTAAAGGAACGGTTCGCGGCGACCACGTGGGGTCAGCACATGAGTGTGCTGTCGCTGTTCTACCGGTGGGCGATCGCGGAGGGCTATGCGGAGGCCGAACCGTTCACCTACCGGACGGCGCGGGCGCTGTTCGCGGGGACGGGCCGGGAGGTGCGGGTGAACCTGGCGGTGCGCCGGACACCCAAGCCCCACGTGACGATCAAGTATCTGGAGCCAGACTTCACGCAGCTGTTTCTCAACGGTCTGCGCGGGCTGGCACCTGACGGGACCGAAGACCGCTACCGGGGCCGTGAGCTGGCCCGCAACGCAGCGGTCGGCGAGCTCGCTCTGGCCACCGGGCTGCGCCTGCAGGAATTCTCCTACCTGCTGGCCTATGAGATCCCGGCGCTGCCAGCCAAGCCGACCGAGGTGCCGATCCCGTTCCCGGTGCCGTCCGGGGCGACCAAGGGCCGAAAGTTCCGCACCACCTGGATCTCTTATGCGGCTCTGGCCGCAGTGCATCAGTACCTGGAGCTGGACAGGCCGGCGACCACGGACGGGACGGCCTGGCTGCCGCCACCGCGGTGGGGTGAGCCGCTGCTGGTGACCGAACCCGATGAGAGAGGCGGGCGGATCAGCTGCCGGTGGGAGACGCTCACTCCCTCTGAACGGCGTCGGCTGGTCGGCCCAGACGGCGGGTCGTGTGTGCTGGCGGTGAAGAACGGGGGCGGTCCGTTCACCGCCTGGGCGTCGGTGTTCGAGCGGACCTCGGATCGGATCCGGACGCGTTTCGAGCCACGGTTCCCCCACGTCCATCCGCACCGGCTGCGCCATTCCTTTTCGATGCGAACCCTGGAATACCTGGTCAACGGGCATTACCGTCAGGCGGCCCGGCTGGTGAGAGCAACCAACTTCGGCACTGGCCCAGACGCTGCGTTGGCGTTCTACCTGTCCAAAGCCGACCCGCTGCTGGTGTTGCGGGACCTCCTCGGCCACGCATCCGTGTTGACCACGGAAAAGTACCTGCGGCGCCTCGACACCACGAGGATCTTCCGTGAGGCCTATGAACAGGCCGGGATCGCCGACGGGCTGCTCGCTGACGCGGACGCTGAGCGCGAGGCGGACACGGAGTTCGCTGGCGATGCGGCTGGGGTGAGCTGATGCCCGCCACGGTCCTGCAGGACCCGTTGGGAATCTGGTGCGTGTTCAGCGACGGCAGCACCGCACGGTTCGACCTGGCGGGGCTGCCCTGCCCCGAGCTGGTCGGTGATCTTCTGGCGGGGCTGGCCGAGCTGGTCCATCCCCATGGCAGCATCGACGCTGCTGGCTCGGTCGACCTGTGTCTTCCGCCGATCCGCAACCTTGTGAAAGGGCTTGCGTCGTCGGGGTTCACCGGCGGCGCCGCGCAGCTACGGCGCGGGATGCTGACCGAGTACTGGATGGCCACCCGGGTGTTCCGCTGGGAGGGGTTCCTCCGACGGATGCTGAAGGGGTTCGACTCGGTGACCGGCCGACTTGATCCCGGAGTCCGGGAGTTGCTGGCCGGCCGTGCCTACAGCCCAGCCCCGCACCGGCAGCCCCTGCCGCCGTATTCAGAGACCGAATGGGAGCTGCTCACCAGGACCTGCACGGAGATCGTCGATGAGTCCTACGCCGAGCATCGGCAGGCGCTAACCGCCTCCGACCACGGGAAGGCCCCGACGGTCGAGGACTGGAGCAGCGACAACCTGGCGTGGTTGCTGGCCAGGCTCGGACCCGTCGGAACGCCCGGGGTCGCTGAGCACCTGGGCTGCTCACTCAACGCGGTGCAAAAACGCGGCGGTGTTCCCGCGGCGAGTGCCCGGTTGTTCCCGCACTTGAGTGAGGTCATCGCCTATCGGCTGTTGTTCGGCATCTACTCCGGGATCGTGCCCGATGGCATCGATGACCTGGTGGTCGATGACATCGACTGGGCCGGGGACACCACCATCTTGTTGTCCTACGTCAAGGGCCGGACCGCTGCCGAGAGCCTCAACCTGCCGAAAAGAGCGGTACGGCTGCTGGAGCAGTGGTTGGCCCACTCCTCGTTGCTGCGCAGCCACGCCGATCCGCAAGTCGCAGGTCAGCTGTGGTTGTGGCTCACCCGGCCGGGCACGTCGGCGGTGCTGAGTGAGATCGTTCCAACTTGAAGTTGCTGGTCAGGGGCCTGGTGTGATCCGTTGAGGGCATGCTCTGGCTGGTGGTGGGTACTGATCATGGTGGGTGATCATCGGTCAGCGGGTGTGTTCGGTGATGGCCAGGACCATCAGCGCGCGGAGCAGCTTGGTGACGTGGATGGCGTCCAGGCGGAGCTTGGTGAGGATGCGCCAGGCCTTCAACGTGGCGAAGCCGTGCTCGACGGGGGCGCGTTCGGCGCTGATGAGCCGGTTGACCTGCTTTTGCGCGGGGGTGAGGGGCCTGCCGCGGGTGGCTTTGCGGCCGGTGATGATGACCGGATTGTCGTCATCGTCGTCCAGGCCGACGAAGCCGAGGTCGGCGATAGCGCCCAGCCCGGCCTCGCGCAGGCGGGCGGTGAGGCGGTTGTGCCGGGCGGTGGTGATCTCCGATGCGCGACCAGGCCGGACGGCGGAGACCCACAGCAGGTTGCCGCGGGTGTCGGTGAGCGCCACCACGAGCAGCCCGTGGGCCTTGTGCTTGCCCGAGTAGTTCCTGCGGTTGTCGGCTCCGGTGCGGCGGCGGGTGCGGATCAGGGTGCCATCCAGCAGGACGACCTCACCACCGGCTTTGGCGATCTTCTTCAGGGCGCGGTCCAGGCGGGGTGCGCGGGCGGCGAGCAGTTCGACGGTCTCCAGCATCCAGCGTCGCACGGTGGAGGCCGAGACGTTGTTGGCGCCGGCCATGTCGGCCAGGCGCTGGTCATGGCGTAAGACGGCCAGCACGATGGTGGCGATCTTCCCGGCGGGCAGTTTCCGCCAGCGCGAGCCGATGGTCTTGAGATGAGCGCGCAGCAGGTCGGCCAGGAAGGTGAGGGTTTGGGTGGACAGCGGCAGCATGCAGGAGTAGACAGGCGAGGGCGTGTCTTCGGCGGACGTCGAAGCCTTCGACGTTGTCGATGTCGTGGTTTTGGTTGTGGTCACACGCCGCCAGGCCCCCGCCGGGGACACGCTCGGGATGTTTCACCCGGGCAGGGCCTGGCCAGGGGCTGCGGGAAGCGGCAGTGGGCGCAGTGGGCCGCCCGAGGTCAGGGGGCGAACGCGCCGCTGGGGGTCTTGCGCAGCCAGCCCCGCTCGGCCAGCCGGTTCAGCTTGGCCCGCACGCCTTCGACCTGCCCCGATTCGGTGGAAAGGCTGAGCTGGGCGCAGATCGCCTTGCAGATGAGGGGGCCGTCGGCGGCGCGTACCGCGGCCAGTAGCGCCTGGTAGTCGGCGGGCAGCTCATCAGTGCCGGCAGCGTGGTGACGGTGCGGGATCAGCAAACCGCCGGGCACGGGCACGGACGCGGGTACGGGTACGGGTATGGGGCGCAGCTCTATCCCCTGGGAGGCCTGCTCTGCTGCCTGGGCTGGGGTGAGCATCACCTGGTAGAACGGCGTCGGCTCACCGCCGGGCTCGCCGGGTGCGTTGAGCTGCTCGGCGGGATCGTCGGCGAGGAGTTCCTTGACCACCTGCTCGGCCACACGCAGCCGGTCCATCTCGTCTTCGGTCTCGGCCAGTTGCTCGCGCAACCGATCGGCGTGCGTGCCCAGCGCGACCAGGCGCATGGTGATGCGCTCCAGCAGCGGTGACGACATGGCTTCCCCCGGCCGACAAGACAACGATTACCTGGCGAGATCACCAGGACACGGACGATAACGACCCCAGGCCGGGCAGCGCAGACGAAAGCCGGAAGATCCACATTTGCCCCCGGCGGACGATCGAGACCCATGATCCCAGCCGTCTACCAGGAGAGAGCACACTCAACACCGCCAGGCCACCCCCTCCGACCTGCGAGGACAGGATGGAACTAGCTCAGTGGGCCGATCAGCCGCAATTCCGTCAAAGCCTGGGCGGTTCAGCGTTCTTTGACCGGTGACGACGGGACACCGTTGAAGATCCACCGAGCACGGATCCGCACCACTCACGTGGCGACGCGCGACCGCAGGGCCTGGACCGGTCAGGGCCGGGCGACCATCGACCCGAACCACAGCCCGCAGGTCGAAAGCGATCACTATCTGACCGCGACGACCCCGTCCCAGCAACGGGCGGTGGAGGCCACCATCGAGGACGCCCAGCATGACCTGCTGCGCCGGGCTCACCCGCCGACCGTCATCACCGACGAGGACGCCGCGGCCTTGGCCCGGGACTACCCGCAGCTGATCGCCGATCTCGAGCTGGACGACACCGTGATCGCCGAACTGGTCGGCGGGGAACGTGATGTGTTCACCGCCGCCTGCGCCGACCAACTGTCCGGGCTGCACGGGCCGAAGGGCAAACCGTGTCCAGCCCGGCCCTGGGTGTGTCTGCTCTGCCCGCTCGCGGTGTTTGCGCCCCGGCACGCCTCCAACCTGCTGCGGCTCAGGGTTTTCTTCTCCCGGCAGTGGCAGCAGATGCCCGCCGCCCACTTCATGGCCGTGTTCGGGCCGTACTCCCAGCGGATCGGTGAGGTCCTGGACCGATTCGACCCGGTGCTCCTGGCGGCCGCGGCCGCGAGCGTCGGCGGCTGTGACGAGGAGCTGCCGCTGCGGCCCGAGGAGGCCACGCGATGACCGCGATTAGTGTGTTCGCCGCCCCGTCGGGAGCTGCCGGTTCGGTATTCGCCAGCGCCGATGTCTGCCGGGAGGCCGGTCTCAACCTGCCCGAGGGAGTACGACGTCCGCTCTTTGAGGACGACCTGTGGGACCTCGCCGAGGTTGTCGGCCTCCCGATCTCCCTCGCGCTTCAGCACCGGCGGTTCAACTTCGCGCTCATCCACGACCGGCGATGGCGGCTGGTCGCCAAAGAGCTGATTATGGCGTTGCTCGCCCCGGGGCACGAGGCGGTGGCGTCACTACCGCGGGCCTACCGGGCGACACACCACGTCAGCACCTGCCACGGCCGGCTCGCTGAACTGATCCGGTTCGCCAAATGGCTCACCGGCCACGGCGTGACCAGCCTGCAGGACCTGAGCAGCGACGACTGCGACGCCTACCTCGCTCATCGCCGCTACCAGCGCGATCAGGACGACGTCATGGTCGGTGAACGAGGGTCGGGAACCCGGCGGCTGGCCGCTCTGATCGTGACCGACCTGCTGAACTACCGAGAACTGTTCACCGCTGATCGCGTCCCGGCAGATCTACGTCCGTGGGGCGGCGCGACACCGTCGGCGATCGCCGAGGACACCTCCGGGAACGGGCAGAACAAGACCCCGCCCGCCAACAACGAGGTGCTCCAGCCGATGCTGGCCGCAGCCTTGCACCTGGTGAACATCATCGGCCCGCAGGTCGTGGTCCTGGCCGGGCAAGTGCGCGCCGCCGACCAGGAATGGTCGGCCAGGAGCGAGGGCCTCAAGTCCCCGTCCCGGGTTCCTCTCGCTGAGATCACAGAAGTGCTGGCCGGCTACGAACGCGCGGGGCGGCCGCTCCCGGAGATGCAGGACCGCCACGTCCAGGACCGGATCAAGGCCGGTTGGTCGGCGAACGACCCGCTGGCCCCGATCGCGTTGAGCGTCCTGATCCGCCAAGCCGGGTTCCGCCAGTTCCACACCGCTTGGCTGCCGCACCTGCGCGCCCCCGTCGAAGCAACACTCAAAGTGGTCGGGTCCGCGAGGCCCTTCGGTTGGGATACGGCGGTCGTCGACCGCGCCGATGACCAGGGGGCGGTGCCCTGGACGCTGCCGCTGCACAAGGAACAGGCAAGCGCCCTCGCCTACATCGTCCGGACCGCCTGCATCCTCGTGCTGGCGGCGACCACCGGGATGCGCGCGAGCGAGCTCATGGAACTGAAAGTCGGTTGCCGCCGCCCGCCCGAGCAGTACGCCCCCGGCCTGGTTCGCTACCGGCTGGCCAGCAAACTCATCAAGGGCCAGCCGCTCGGCGGCACCCACGATGAATGGGTCGTGATCGATGCCGCCTACCAGGCCGTCGCGCTCGCCGAGCAACTCCACAACGACCCAAGCGAAGGAGCACACCTGTTCGGCCGGTTCCACTTCGGCTCCCGCTACCAGGGATTCCGTCAGTGGGTGAACAACCCGGCAGGGCAGCGCCTGGGACTCAGCCCGATTCCCGAAGACCGACTGAACATGAGGATGCTCCGGCGGCGACTGGCCATAGAACTCGCCTACCGACCGGGAGGTCTGCTTGCAGCGAAGATCCACCTACGCCACGTCAGCACCGCGACTACTGAGGGTTACGCATCGCGTCCGGGTGGAGCCCAAGCCGAGCTACTCGCCGAGGTCAGCGACCACGAACAAGAACGCAACCTGGCGCTGGTGCTGGAGGAGTTCCGAAACTACCAAGCCGGGATCCTGCCCGCAGGGCCAGGCGCACGAGACCTCACCGAGTTCTTCGCCCACGTCGATGCCGAACTCGCCCCCGATGCGGCCCAGGCCGTCGGGGCGCCACGGGTCCAGGCCAGCGACCGAGACGTCCTGAACCTGCTGACCAAGCGGGCCAGGACCCTCCACCTGGGCGCAGCCAACTACTGCTGGTTCGTCGACCCCGCCCGGGCTCTATGCCTGAAGCTCGCTGGCACCCCGCACGCCGACAAACCGCTCGCAGGAATGTGCGACTCAGCCCGCTGCCCGCAAGCCACCCACCACCCCTGCCACCGGCCCGTCTGGGCCGACCACACCGACCGGACCAAGACCTTCCTCGGCGGCCTCGGCGCGACCCGCAAGACCGAGAGAACCCGTCTCCAAATCGAATACGACCGGTCCGCGCGCGTGCTGGCCGAGATCGACGCAGCCACCACCACCAGAAAGTAGACATGCGACTCACCGCTGAACAACGTCAACAGAACGAAACCAAGATCCGAGCCGCCATGGACAAGATCCTGCGCGGTGACATCCCACCCGGCGGAAAATCCGACATCAAGACCCTCGCCCGCGAAGCGGGCGTCGATCGCACCGCCTTCTACGGCACCCGCCCCTACGTTCACCTCCGCACCGAGTTCGAGCGGCGCCTCCAGGCACTGCAAGACGCCGGCGAAATCCCCGACCCCCGCGAGGCCCAGATCGCCCGGCTCAAGGCAGAGAACACCAAGCTCAAGGAACGGCTGACCCAGGCCGCGCAAGAGGTCGATCAGCTCACGGACTTCCGCACCCAGGCCCTGGCCCGGCTCGCCGCACAGCACGAGGAGATCATCCGGCTCCGCGAAGCCGCCGCAACAACTCGGGTCAGCCGCCTGCCGCCGCCCCGAACCACCGCCATCGGGACATGCAGTTGATACCGCATACCCGACAGGGTGCTCGCTCTCGCATGCTGAACGTAGACCTCACCAGCGATCAGACCGGGTCCTCGTCAGTCAGCGAAGGCATCGCGCGTGGACGCAGGACCATGAGCGAGCCTTCCAAGGTCGCCACCATGGCAAAGGGAAACCGGTCGACCTCAAGACAGAGCGCAACGTCATCAGGATGGACCCCTTGACGCACCCCCTCCGCCAGTTCGGCGGCGGCGCGCGACTCCGCAGCGCGGCGGAGGAACTCAGCAGCATCCGTCCCAGCCTCGGTGGCCCTCCGAGCGATGTATTGAGCGCACGCCAGATCTTCATCGGCCTGCCCATCGTCGCCAGTGACCACGAACGTGACACTGTCACTCTTGCGCGTCCGCAAGAGCCGAGCTGTTGCCTCCGCCACCACGAAGCTGGCGCACAGCACCAGCGGCGCCTCCTTGACCGCAAGGGCGCCGACCGTCCCTGCCGTGGTTTTCTGCACAACGGTCCGTCCGCCAAGGTCGATAGACCGCAGCAGGCCCGGCGAGTTGACGGCGTCGAACCCGGGCGCGGGCGGACCGTCTTTGAGCGCCACCCAATCCGGGTGGCGAGCCTTGAGCGCCAGGGCTTCGTCCAGCGACTCAGCAAGAACGATCTTTTCCGCCCCCTGGGCAAAGGCCCAGGCAGCCACGGTGAAAGCACGCATGACGTCGACGACGACCGCCACGGACGGGGCTTCGACCAGATCAGCGATACCAAGGAAACGAGTGTCCATTCCGGTCATGATCGCGCATGCCCGACCCGAGGCACCCAGAGAGTGATACGCGTCACATCGACGGCCTCGGAACGCAACACCTCCGGCTGCCTGCGTCGCGAAAGCAGTCCGCAACGACACACCTGCTCAATCGCCACACGGGGTCACCCGCACACGGCCTCTGCGGACACAAGGCGGACCCTGGCCTGGCACATCGCCCGCCGTCCCGGCGGGCTGGTCGCCCTGGCCATCCAGTACGGGCACCTGCGTACCGCGATGAGCGGCCACTACGCTTCCCGCGGCCGTGACGGGATCCATGAGCTGCTCGACATCGAGACCGCCCGCGCAACCGCCGACACCCTCACCGCCCTCAACGAGGATCTCGCCGCCGGCGGCGCCGTCTCCGGCCCCGCCGCCCGCCGGGTGATCAACGCCGCGGCGCAGGCCCCTGATTTCACGGGAGCGATCATCACGGCCAGGGACGCACGCAACCTGCTCGGCAACCCCGCCCTTGCCGTCCACGACAACCCCGGCGGCCTTCTGCTCTGCGTCTATGACCCGCACAAGGCACTATGCCGACGCGAAGGACAGCAGGACACACCGAGCCTGGACCGCTGTGTTGCCACCTGCGCCAACATCTCGCGCACGGACCGGCATGCCGACCTGCTGATCCGCAAGGCCGAGCTCCTGGAAAAGCAGGCCGGCGGCCTGGCACCCGAACCGCTGGCCGAACGGCTCCGGGCACGGGCCGGCATCCTCCGCGCGCACGCCGAGCAGCACCACCAGACCCGCATGACTACACAGGAGAACTCCCGATGACCGCGCTGGACGAACGTGACCGCATCCGCGCCGCCATGGACCGCATCCTGGCGGGAACGCCTCAGCACTCCAGCGGCGCGCTGACGGTCGTCGCGCTCGCCCAGGAGGCCCAGGTCCCGCGCAACGCGCTCACCCAGCGGCACGTTGACCTCAAGAACGCCTTCTACGACGAAATCAGGAGCCGGAAGGCCGTCCCCGAAAGCGAGCTGAGGCTCGGGCGGCGGCTCGCCAGGCTCAGCAAACTGCGGGACGCGGAGGCCGAAGAACTCAGGCAACTCAAGATCGACAACGAAGCGCTCGTCGGGGCCCTCCACCAAGCCCAGATGGAGAACCGGAAACTCCGGGAGGAACTGGCGGCTCCAGGCCCGCGGCTCCGGGCGATCCCAGGCCACCCGCGCCCGGAATAGACGGCGAACCGGCATGCAGCCGCCACCGTGAGCGGCTGCATGCACCTGACGCGATCGTCGGCGGCAGGTCAAGAGGCCTCCGACTGCACCACGCGGACTGCCCGGTAGGCGCGGTCCTGTCATCATGGTTCGAGCACGACGAGTGGCTCTTGTGTCTCAGGTGCACTGTCTATGCCCAGCCGAAATGCTTCATGACGGCTTCAATGCCGCTCTGCAGTTGGTTCTGTTCGGCGTTAGTCAGCGGAGCCTGGTCGCAGTATGCTCCGACGAACGCTTCCCGGACGGGCTGGCTTGTCGGTCCCCAGTCGTGGAAGCGGGTTCCGAGCAGGGCTGTCGCCTTGGCGAGGTCCGACACCCTTGAGCGGTAGGTCACCTCCTCGAAGTCGAGGACGGCCGTGATGCTCGTGCCGTCATGAAGGACGTTGGCGGACCGGAAGTCATTGTGAACGAGCCGCTCATGCCGGGCCGACGGGCCGCTGCCGATGCGGTGGGGGTAGGCGGCCATCGCGTCGTGGAGCGTCGCCAGCATGCGGCCAGCCTCGGTGACTTGCGCTGGATCTTCTACATCGAGGAGATCGCCGTCGATGACGGGAATGACGCCGAGCGAAACGTTGTCCAGCTCTACTCGAAGGCGACCATCTCGTGCCGGAATCGGAGCAGCAACAGGAATGCCGCGGTGGTGAAGCCACATGGTGAGGGTCGTCGTATCGGCCAGGCGCTGGAATAGCTTCGAGGCGACGGACCATTTCGCGATGAGGCGCCTGTCATCGGCCGTGATCCACGCCAGCAGGTTTCCGCCGCTGATGACCAGGCGATCGCAGTCATCAACCGTGATGGTCCAGGTGTCCCAGAGGGTGTCACCCATCCAGTCGGCCGCGGAAACAGCATCGGCGAAGCCGAAGCGCTGGCTTAGAGCTTCTTCGGGGTCAGCTGACTCCCACAGCATGCTGAGCTGAGGCGTGATCTTCATGGTCTAGTAGACCACCACATTGGGTCGCGCCGTCTGGTTCTGTTCGGGAGAACCGGTCCGCACACGGCACTAGGCCGCGAGGACTGATAGTCAGAAGTTCAACACGCTGGACTTGACAGAGAAGATGTCCACGCTGACCACGCGCCCACCTGAGCCGACGATCTCGGCCAGGAGCGCGGCATTTTAGCCGCCTGAACCGTACTCGAGCACATTCATGCCTGGCCTGATCTTGGCCTGTTCGATCATCCGGGCTTGGAGGAACGGTGCGCTGGTCGAGGAGATCAGCACCCCATGCTCGTCCGTCTTGATCGCCACCGACTCGTCGGCGTTGTAGGCAACCTCCATCGGGGTGCCGGCCGGGACGAACTCGTGCCGTGGCACCGCGCGGAACGCAGCCTCAACCTGGGCTGATGTGATGTGCCCGGCGGAGACGAGCTCGTCCGCGAGCTGGTCGCGCAGCTCGGCGGTGTGGTCAGCAGTCGCTCTTGTCACAGGTAATCCCTCTCTGGGTGTACGGAGTCGATCACTGGGGGAAGCTCAGTGAGGCGCTCAGCCTGGCACTTTCTCCGGGGATCTCTCCCCGTTGGCGCGCAGGGGGTGAGACGTGGCGGCACGCTGAGGCGCGCTCCACGTGCCGCCGCGGGTTCATGAGGTCGCCGTGACCGGCTTGGGCCCGGCGTAGAGCTGCTGGGCGAGCTGAAGGGCGACGCGCTGGAGCTCCTCGACGGCGGCGTGCTCGGCGGGCTCTTCCTGGAACTGCTTCCCCCAGCAGTAGGTTGTGCCGGCCGGGTCGGTCCAGACGGTCAGCCCTGTGGGGATCACCAGGCGGGGCACGCCCTCGTCGTAGGACATCGCCGGATAGATCCGGTGGACGTGCAGTTCCAACCGCAGAGCCTGGAGCGCCTCGACGGCGGCCGACCGGGTGATCTTCGCCTGCAAGTGGTCCCCACCGGGTGTGCCGTAAAACGGGATCACGGCTGCCTCCATTGTGGTCGACGCGTCCTCGCGGGCCGGGCGCCGGCGCCCGGCCGGTAAGGCGAATGGAACCGCGGGGCGCGTGCCAGGGCCATCTGAGGCGGACGGTGGTCGGCCGGTGTCGGGGCGGGCGGGCTGGTCGCGGCCAGGGGCGGCAGGGTCTCGGGCCGGGCGAGCACCATGTGCTGCCACAGCTCGGCGGCGCTGCGGCCCTGCACCACGACGCATCGGTTGGGGTCGCTGCACTCCCACGCCTCCAGGCGTTGCCAGTAGGAGCTCCAGCGCACCAGCCAGGTCGGGGCCAGGGCCTGCACCTGCGCCGCGGCTTCTACAGCAGCGGCGTCCGGGCCGTGGTAGCTCATGGTTGACTCCTTCGTGCGTGAGGGTGTGGTCTCGGGATGTCCCACCCGCGGCGGCGCGGGGCCAGGGACATCCCGAGATCACATGGGAGGGCAGACCCTTCGGTGACTCCGCGAACATCTGGTGTGTGGGGCGGAGCCACGGCGGGGGCGCAGGTCTGCCGAAGGCTTGGGGTGGGGGGGCTCGCCATGAGCGCCAGGAGGTCACTGGGGGTCCACATGATGCCCCCGAGTGGCCGAAGCGAGTAGATCATCGGCCAGTAGCGGACCCCTGAGGATCGTGCTCACCACGGGTTGGGTGCGGAGTTGCTCGTACTGGTCGGCCAGTCGTGCGGCGGCGCGCGCCGGCCGTCTGGCGCATGTCCACAACGGTCTGCCGCGCGGCGTCTCTGAGCCGGGGACGACCCACCGGTATCGGTGGCCGTCCGCACGGACGACCAGGCCGACCCAGACGGAGATCAGCGCCTCCCCCTTCAGAAGGAAGGGCTGCACATCAACGATGATGCCGTGGCCACGGCCCAGCGCCGCGGCGAGGCTCAAAGCCATCTGGACAGCGGGAGGCAGATCGATGGTGTCAGGCTGGAACTCCCCCGAGAATGCGGAGTCAAGAGATGGCGCCGCAGCTTGCGCCTTCGGCCTGTACGCTGCAGCCGACCGTGGAACAGCTGTGCGCAGCACCTCGACGGCCAGCATCCCTGCGGGGATCACTTCCAGGTCGAACGTCTCATCGAGAGCCACGGTTGCGCCTCCGTATGTGATCGGCCCTGCCTTGCGCTGACCACCTACACCGTGACCGTGCAGAGGGTGACAGCACGACGACATACGGGTGTCATCTTCCGACGCTTGCGCGACATACTGTGCTGATGTCATGGCGCTCCAGCCGAATCTCGGCGTTACTGGAGAAGTGCGCGGCCGGTGGTGCCGCTCCTCCGAGGAGAAACGAAATGGGCCATCCCACGCTGCTCGCGTTGCTGGCGGCGCAACGCCACTGGACCTCGGCTGACGCCGTTGCCGCCTTCGGCGAGGTGGCTCAGAGCATGGGAAGCACGTACATAGTCAGCGAACGGCAGTGGGAACGCTGGTGCGCCGCCAAAGTCAAGGGCCTTCCTCGGCCATTGTGCTGCCGCATCTTGGAGAACCTGTTCGAGCGTCCCGTCCGTGATCTGTTCGCACCTCCGCCGCTCATGACTCCCCTGCCACCCCGGGGAGCTCCCACTGAAGGTGATCGCGCATACTGGAGAGAACCGTACGAATCCGGACCCCACGCGGGTTCCGCAGTCATCGACGAGGAGATAGTTACGGTCGCTGACGACTCGGCCCAGTTCACCCGCCGTATTCGCCGGGTGGACGAGCGCGCCCTTGACCAGTTCGACGCCGACGTGAGCCAGCTCGCGGTGGACTATCTGCGCCGCCCGCCGTACTTCGCGTTCCGCCGCGTCGCCGAGCTGCGCAACGAGGTATTCGCTGTGCTGGACAGCCGTCACCCACTTGACCAGGAACGGCGCCTCTACCTTGTGGCGGGCAAGCTGTGCGCGCTGCTTGCTCACATCAGCGCCGACCTCGACCACCCGCACGAGGCAGAAACACACGTCCGTACTGCCCTTGTGTGCGCCGAACTGGTCGAAGACGACAGCCTGCGCAGCTATGCCCGGTGGGTGCAGTCCAACGTCGCCTACTGGAGAGGCGACTACCGCCGCGCCGCCGACATCGCCCGCACAGCGCGTGAGGCCGCCACAACTGGATCAGACCTGCTGCGGTTGGTAAGCCAGGAAACCCGTGCCATAGCGGCGATGCGGGATCGTTCCGCGTTCGCTCAGGTCGTCGCAACCGCCATTGACGTCCGGGAAAACGCGGAGCCCACCGACGAGCCGGGCGTATTCCGCTTCAGCCCCGGGAAGGCCGCGTACTACGTGAGCGAGGCGTATCACGCGATGGGCAGTCCCGCGGACCTGCAGCTCGCCCAGCAGCAGGCACGGGAGTCGGTTCATCTGCTGTCCGCCGATCCCGACGACCAGGGGCCAAGCCTGCTTGCCGCCGCGACCCTCGACTTGGTGGCAGCACAGTTGACCGCCGGTGAATTGGACGGCGCCGCCGAGTCGCTTCGCGGTGTGCTCGACACCCGGCCGGAGTTGCGGACAGTCCCGGTCGTGCAGCGGGTCCGACGTATCGACCAGCAGTTGGCCCTTACCAAGGGCACGTCGCTCATCCTCGACCTGCGCGAGCAGACCGCGTTGTTCATCGCCCATCCTGCGGCCACCCCAGAGATCCCTGGCCGGTAGTTACTGCCTGCTGGCAGGATCTCCCCGTGACGATTCAGGTATCAGTATGCGGTCCGCGTGACTGCACAAGCGAAGACGAGTCCAACGCCCGCGAGGTCGGCCGACTGCTGGCGGAGCGCGGCGCGGTGGTGATCTGCGGTGGTTACACAGGGGTCATGGCCGCGGTGTCGGCCGGCGCCCGGGCGGCGGGTGGGACGGTGGTGGGCATTCTGTCCCGAGCGGACAGGGAGTACGCCAACCCAGACCTCTCCATCGTGATCCCGACTGGCGCTGGGGAGGCGCGAAACAACATCATCGTCAACTCGGGCGACGCCGTGATCGTCATCGGCGGATCGTGGGGCACGTTGTCCGAGCTGGCGCTCGCGATGCGCCGTGGGCGTGCTCCCGTGGTCCAGCTCGGTGGCTGGCAGCTCCTCGACCGTGAGGGGCGCCCCCTTGCCGGTGTCAGGCACGCTTCGTCTGCGGAGGAGGCTCTGGCGGTTACCGGGCTCTGGCCTGACCACTGACCTCTCCGGATCCCACTCGCCGGCCCTAACCTCCGGCAAGATTTTTTGCGCCGCGCTGCCACAAGAGCGGATCTATGATTCATAGATCCGGTATAACTTGCTGCCATGAGTGGGAACAGACGCGGACCAGACCCGAAGTGGGGGCCGATGGCGCCACCGCACCCCGTGCGCTTCCCGGAGGAACTTGCAGCCATGGTGAAAGCGGCTGCAAGGGCCCGGCACTGCTCGGTGAACGAGCTCGTCGTCACAGCCCTTGCCCGTGAGCTCGGCTACGACCTCAACGCGAAACCACCGCGGGTGTCCGAGCAAAAGCCCATCCCGCTCATCGACGAGCAGAGTCACGCCGCCGCATAGGCCACCAGGCCGACGCGGGGCGAAAGGAGACAGTCAGCCCCAGTAAGAACGGGCGACACCCGTAAAAACAAGCAGGGCCCTCGCGCAACTTCTTGGCGGTTGCGGCGCGAGGACCCTTCCAAACCCCGGCCCGGCGCGTGTCGGCTGGCGCTTCTGCGTGCCTGGCCGGTCCTAAAGGTCTGAGGCCATGTTAGACGATGGATCCTCGGGTCGGCCACCCACGCCCGAAAACAGCTTGTTCGGCGTGTCCCGACCCGTCTTCGCCGTTACCGCTACGACATACAGCGTTACGGTCGTTACCCGCCTCGACCCGGACGCGGTGATCCCTGATCACCTCGTCCGGGCGCCGTCGCGGCCGTTTTGGATGCGCGTCGTGCAGGAGCACCCTGACGCGGGTGGCCGGCGTGCGGACTGGTGGCAGCGCACGATGGCCGTGGTGTGGCAACTCGCCACGCGCACCGGCCCCGACCGGGTCACCTCCCCCAAGCTGGGCGCGACCTGGGCCGTGCTCGCCGAGGCGGCCGGGGTGTCACGGTCCACGCTCGCCGACCGGCTGCGCTGGCTACGGGAGTGTGGGCTCCTGGTCGTGCTCACCACCGGCTCCACGGCCCGCTACCGGCGCGGCACCATGTGCGGGCTCGCGGACGACGGGCTCGGCAACCTGGCCGCGGAGTACATCCTCACCCTGCCCGCCGAGGTGCTCGCCGCCCTGGACGACGCCGAGCTGCAGCAGGTGTTCCCCCTCGATGGGGGGCAGACCAAGTACGCCGGAAAGGGCTAATAGGGCTGGTCAGAGGTCACGACAGCAGCTGAGGTGTCACCATTTGCGTTGATTTGGTTGCAGTCCGATGAACTGTGCGGTGCGTTGTGATCATCTGTCGCTATGGTGTGCGGGTTCTGGAAGTGATCAGCAGGAAGGGCTCGCCGGTGACGTCGATCGAGCGGACCGCCTACCCGCAGTTCAAGCGCCTGACCTCGGCGCGGGTGCTGCACGTGTTCTTCACCCCGACGGCCGAGGAGACCGACTGGGCTCAGGAACTGGCCAGGAGTCCGCAGGCGCTGTTCGCGCTGGTGCTGGCGCTGAAGTGCTTTCAGAAGATGGCGCGGTTTCCCTCCCCGGAGGAGATCCCGCAGGTCGTCGTCGACCACGTGCGGCGCTGCCTGGGCCTGGCCGACGATGTCGAGCCCGACCACGGGGCCGCCAGCACAGCCAAATGGCACCGTAAGAAGATCCGGGCCCGTCAGGGCGTGGTCTACGACCAGCCCCGGGCCCGGGTGATCGCCGCCGAGGCCATGAGCAAGGCGGCGCTGGCCAAGAACAACCCGCCGGATCTGATCAATGAGCTAGTTCCATCCTGTCCTCGCAGGTCGGAGGGGGTGGCCTGGCGGTGTTGAGTGTGCTCTCTCCTGGTAGACGGCTGGGATCATGGGTCTCGATCGTCCGCCGGGGGCAAATGTGGATCTTCCGGCTTTCGTCTGCGCTGCCCGGCCTGGGGTCGTTATCGTCCGTGTCCTGGTGATCTCGCCAGGTAATCGTTGTCTTGTCGGCCGGGGGAAGCCATGTCGTCACCGCTGCTGGAGCGCATCACCATGCGCCTGGTCGCGCTGGGCACGCACGCCGATCGGTTGCGCGAGCAACTGGCCGAGACCGAAGACGAGATGGACCGGCTGCGTGTGGCCGAGCAGGTGGTCAAGGAACTCCTCGCCGACGATCCCGCCGAGCAGCTCAACGCACCCGGCGAGCCCGGCGGTGAGCCGACGCCGTTCTACCAGGTGATGCTCACCCCAGCCCAGGCAGCAGAGCAGGCCTCCCAGGGGATAGAGCTGCGCCCCATACCCGTACCCGTACCCGCGTCCGTGCCCGTGCCCGGCGGTTTGCTGATCCCGCACCGTCACCACGCTGCCGGCACTGATGAGCTGCCCGCCGACTACCAGGCGCTACTGGCCGCGGTACGCGCCGCCGACGGCCCCCTCATCTGCAAGGCGATCTGCGCCCAGCTCAGCCTTTCCACCGAATCGGGGCAGGTCGAAGGCGTGCGGGCCAAGCTGAACCGGCTGGCCGAGCGGGGCTGGCTGCGCAAGACCCCCAGCGGCGCGTTCGCCCCCTGACCTCGGGCGGCCCACTGCGCCCACTGCCGCTTCCCGCAGCCCCTGGCCAGGCCCTGCCCGGGTGAAACATCCCGAGCGTGTCCCCGGCGGGGGCCTGGCGGCGTGTGACCACAACCAAAACCACGACATCGACAACGTCGAAGGCTTCGACGTCCGCCGAAGACACGCCCTCGCCTGTCTACTCCTGCATGCTGCCGCTGTCCACCCAAACCCTCACCTTCCTGGCCGACCTGCTGCGCGCTCATCTCAAGACCATCGGCTCGCGCTGGCGGAAACTGCCCGCCGGGAAGATCGCCACCATCGTGCTGGCCGTCTTACGCCATGACCAGCGCCTGGCCGACATGGCCGGCGCCAACAACGTCTCGGCCTCCACCGTGCGACGCTGGATGCTGGAGACCGTCGAACTGCTCGCCGCCCGCGCACCCCGCCTGGACCGCGCCCTGAAGAAGATCGCCAAAGCCGGTGGTGAGGTCGTCCTGCTGGATGGCACCCTGATCCGCACCCGCCGCCGCACCGGAGCCGACAACCGCAGGAACTACTCGGGCAAGCACAAGGCCCACGGGCTGCTCGTGGTGGCGCTCACCGACACCCGCGGCAACCTGCTGTGGGTCTCCGCCGTCCGGCCTGGTCGCGCATCGGAGATCACCACCGCCCGGCACAACCGCCTCACCGCCCGCCTGCGCGAGGCCGGGCTGGGCGCTATCGCCGACCTCGGCTTCGTCGGCCTGGACGACGATGACGACAATCCGGTCATCATCACCGGCCGCAAAGCCACCCGCGGCAGGCCCCTCACCCCCGCGCAAAAGCAGGTCAACCGGCTCATCAGCGCCGAACGCGCCCCCGTCGAGCACGGCTTCGCCACGTTGAAGGCCTGGCGCATCCTCACCAAGCTCCGCCTGGACGCCATCCACGTCACCAAGCTGCTCCGCGCGCTGATGGTCCTGGCCATCACCGAACACACCCGCTGACCGATGATCACCCACCATGATCAGTACCCACCACCAGCCAGAGCATGCCCTCAACGGATCACACCAGGCCCCTGACCAGCAACTTCAAGTTGGAACGATCTCAATGTGGCGCTGGAGCGGCTGATCGAGGAGTCGCTGGAGTTGCCGGGCTTCACCACGCTGGATGAGATGGCCGCCCGGATCCGGGCGCGGGTCAACGCCGAGATCTTCGCCCGCATCTGCGAGCGTATGGGAGGCGATGGCCGAGAGCGCATCGGGGCTCTGCTGACCGCGGTCGGTCCGGATGGACGGACGTTGTTCAACCGGCTGAAGAAGCCGGCGCAGCGGGCGAGCTGGTCGCGGTTTCGCAAGCAGGCCGAGTACCTGGACGAGATCGACGCCCTGGGGGATACGGGGGCGTGGCTGGAGGGCATCGCGCCGTCGAAGATCGCTGATTTCGCCGGGGAGGCCGACGCCCAAGACGCCGACACCCTGTCGCGCTATGACCCGGTCAAGCAACTGGCGTTGCTGGCGTGCCTGCTGCACACCGCGCGGATGCGGGCCCGCGACGACCTGGCCGAGATGCTGTGCAAGCGGGTGGCGGGCAACCTGAGAAGGGCCCGGGCGGCGCTGGAGGACATCCGCGAGCGCCAGCGCACGGTCAGTGAGAAGCTGATCGGCACCTACCGCACCGTGCTGGAGCACCTGGACCCCGACGGCCCCGGGGCCGGGCGCGGGGCGGAGCGGGCGGTGGCCGCGGTGCAGCAGGCGGGCGGGTTCACCTCGCAGCTGGCCGACATCGAGTCGGTGGCGGCCTTCCACGGCGACAACTACGAGGTGCTGGTGCACCGGTTCTTCGCAAAAGACCGCCCCGTCATGTTCGACCTGGTGGCGAAGCTGGAGTTCAAGGCCACCTCGCAAGATGACTCGGTGCTGGTGGCGCTGGAGCACGCGCGGGTTCATGAAGGGCTGCGGCGCGACTTCATCCCGTTGCCGCCGCCGATCGCCGGCAGCGGCGATCCGGAGTCGGGGATCATGTTCGGGTCCGGCAACTGGCGGCGTGCCGTCACCGACCGGCACCAGCCGGGCATGGTGGCGCGCCGGCATTTCGAGGCGATGGTCTTCACCTACCTGGCCGAGGAGCTGCGCACCGGCGACATTGCGGTGGTCGGAGGAGGCGAGTACGCCGACTGGAGCGCCAACCTGCTGCCCTGGGAGCAGTGCGAGCCGCTGCTGGAGGGTTTCTGCGCCCAGGTCGGGCTGCCGGACACGGCGGCCGGGTTCGTCGCCCAGCTGCGCGGGGCGCATCTGGCCGCGGCCGCGCGCCTGGACGCCGAGTACGAGGACAACACCGACCTGGTGATCGCCGAGGACGGCACCCCGACCGTCAAGCGCCGCCGGGGCAAGGAGACACTGAAGGCCGCCGAGAACTTGGAGGCGGCGATCGAGCGGCGCATGCCCGAGCGCTCGCTGCTGGGAATCGTGGCGCGGACCGCGCACTGGCTGGGCTGGCACCACCACTTCGGGCCGGCGTCGGGATCGGATCCGAAGATCAAAGAGGCGTTGTTCCGGTATGCGCTGGCGATCTTCACCGGTGGGATCAACCTGGGCCCGTACGAGGCGGCCAAGCACCTGACCGGGGTCTCGGCCCGGGAGCTGTCGATGGTCCGCAACCGGCACATCACCATCGTCAAGCTGAACGCCGCCATCGCGTCGGTGGTCAACGCCTTCGCCGAGCTGGATGTGGTCAAGGCATGGGGGGACGGGACCACGGTGGCGGCCGACGGCACGCACGTGGAGACCTACATCGACAACCTGCTGGCCGAGACTTCGATCCGCTACGGAGGAGTGGGCGGCATCGCCTACCACTACGTCGCCGACACCTACGTGGCGTTGTTCTCCCGGTTCATCCCGTGCGGGGTGTGGGAGGCGGTGCACCTGATCGAGGGCCTTTTGGCCAACGAGTCCGACGTCCAGCCCTCCGTGGTACATGCGGATACGCAAGGCCAGTCGTTCCCGGTGTTCGCGCTGGCGACCTTGTTCGGGTTCGACCTGATGCCGCGGATCCGCAACTTCAAAGATCTGATCTTCTTCCGCGCCGACTCCCGGTTGACCTACCCGCACATCGACGCCCTGTTCGGCGACCGCGGCCGCAATGTGGTCGACTGGGAGCTGATCGAACGGCACTGGCGGGATCTGATGCAGGTGGCCATCTCCATCAGCGCCAACCGGCTGAGCTCGGCCACGCTGATGCGGCGGCTGCGTTCCAACTCCCGCAAGAACCGCATCTACAAGGCCTTCCGGGAGGTCGGCCGCAGCGTGCGCACCGTCGCCCTGCTGCGGTATCTCGCAGATCCAGGCTTGCGCGCCCGGGTGACGGCGGCGACCAACAAGGTCGAGACCTACAACGGTTTTTCCCAGTGGCTCGGGTTCGGCAACAACGGGGTGATCGCCCACAACGACCCCGACGAGCAGGAAAAGCTGATCAAGATGAACACCCTGCTGGCGAACCTGGTGATCTTCCACAACGCCCTGGACCTGATGGACGTGGTGCGCGCTCTGGTCGCTGAGGGCTGGCCCATCACCGCCGATGAGCTCGGGGCGATCTCGCCGTACCTGCGTGCCCACATCCGCCGTTTCGGCGCCTATGCCACCGACGAGATCGGCCAGGAGCCGGCGGCGTTCAACCCCGAGCTCAAGGAGATCGACTTCGATGCGGTCGGCCTGGCCGCTTGACGAGGTGATCGAGCCGATTCACTTCAGGAAATAGCCCTTCCGTGAAGTAACCTGGCTTCATGCCCTCCCCGACGCCCAGCTCGGCCGCTTCGGCCGCGGGGCCGGATCGCCGCAAAATCACTTCACGAAAGGTGATCGGCCTGCCGGTGGGACTCGATCCGGCCGAGGACGATCTCGGGGTGTGGATCGAGCACTACCTCGATCTCGCGGTGCGCGGAGTGCGCTCGGCCGAGGTGACCGGCAAGATCAGCCGCCATCTGGAGCGGCTGCGTGCCTGGATCACCACCGGGCTCGGGCACGCGCGCGTCTCGGCGATCACCGCCCGCGAGATGACCGCCTGGCGCGATCACCTGGCCGCCGCCGGGCGGCACGCGAAAGACGGCAGCGCGGCCGCCATGGCACCGGCGACCGTCAACAACCACCTCGCCCACGCCTCGGCGCTGTTCTCCTGGATCAGCGCCCACGCCCCGGCCGCCCTGCTGCCCAGCGGGGACCCGACCAAGCGCGTCGAGCCGCTGCGCCTGCCCGCCCCTGAGGTCCGCGCCCTGTCCGGCGCCCAGGTCCGCACCGTCAAGAACGTGCTGGACCGGCTGGAATCCTTCCACCAGCTGACCGGCCGCCGCCACCGCCGCCACCGCGGCGACCGCTCGACCGCCACGCACCGCCACGCCCGGCCGCTGCGCGACCGCGCCATTGTGCACACCCTGCTCGGCACCGGACTGCGCCGCGCCGAGATCGCCGGCCTGGACCTGGCCCAGCTACAGCCGCGCGATCCCGAGCACCTACGACAGGCCAAGAAGGCCAAGCTGACCGGGGTCCGCGGCAAGGGCCGCACCAGCCGCAGCGTCTTCCTCGGCCGCGACGCCCGCACCGCGCTGGCCGACTACCTCGAAGGCGAACGCGACGGCGACGCCACCGACGACTCCACCGCGCTGTTTTTGGCGGCCTCCTCCATCGCCGCCCGCCGACCCGACGGACGGCTGTCGCCGCGCTCGATCAACACCATCGTCGGCGAGATCGGCGCCATCTGCGACCTGCAGGTCGCAGGAGCCGACCGGCAGCTCGGCACGCTGCGCCCGCACGACCTGCGCCACACCTTCGCCTACCAGCTCTCCCAAGCCTCCGGCCACAATCGCGCCGAGCTGGAACGACGCCTGGGGCACTCAAGCGACCGCTACCTCAGGATCTACACCAACCCGCCCGACGACATCGCCGCTGCCTACGTTGAGGACTTCTGACCAGCCACGTCACGCGGGCCTTCGGCTGAGATCATTATGCCCTCTGACTTGCAGGTTGCGTCTTTGACGCTTACTTGGTCTGCCCCCGGATCTCCGACATATGATCATGCGCATATGAGCGACATCACCGAACCCTCGATCGCCCGGGTGGACGTCGTGCGCGAGACCCTCCACGGCGTCACGCTCGAGGACCCCTACCGGTGGATGGAAACCGAAGGCGAGGAGTTCCACCACTGGCTGGACGGCCAGGCCCGGCACGCCCGCGAGCACCTGGACGCCCTGCCGCACCGCTCCGGCCTGCTGACCCGGATCCGCGAACTGGGCAGTGCGCTCACGCGGTACTTCGGCCTCGCGATGGCAGCCGACAGGGTCTTCGCCCTGGTACGCGAGCCGGACGCCCGCGTGCCGGTGCTGACGGTGACCGAGGCCGACGGAGCGAGCAGGGTCCTGTTCGACCCCGGCACGGTGCCCGGCGACGGGCACCACGCCATCGACTGGTACGTGCCCTCCCCCGACGGCCGCCACGTCGCCTGCGCCGTCTCCGCCTCCGGGTCGGAGGACAGCTCCATCCACGTGATCGACGCCGACTCCGGCGCCCTCCGGGAGACGATCCCGCCCACGACGCGCTTCGCCTTCCTGAGCTGGCTGGAGGACGGCCGGTCGTTCGTCTATCACCGCTACGCAGAGCAGCACCTGTTGGACAGCCGCTCCTTCCTGCATCGGCTGGGCGCCGACCCGGCGCAGGATGCGGTGGTGCTGGCGCGCGGCCTCAACCCCCATGTCGAGCTGACCCCGCGGGACCGGCCTTTCCTGGTGGTGCCGCCGCACGGCGAGTGGATGCTGGCGATCGTCTCCCACGGCGCGCTCAGCCCCTGGCCCTGGACCGGCGAGCAGCTGAGCGACTGCACGCTGTACGTGGCGCCGCGCACCGGGCTGGCCGACCCGGCCGCCTGCCCGTGGCGGCTGGTCGCGGGCGTGGCCGACGGCGTGACCGCCTTCGCCACCAGCCACGACACCCTCTACCTGGTCACCCACCGGGACGCGCCGCGCTCCCGCGTGCTGGCCGTTCCGCTCGCCGCACCCGACCTGTCCCGAGCCCGGGTCATCGTGCCCGCGGGTGAGCGGGCGGTGGAGTCGGTGCGGGTGGTGGGCGACCGGCTGCTGGTGCGCGAACTCGACGGCGGCGTCAGCCGGATGCGGCACGTGCCCCTGTCCGGCGGCGAGCCCGCCGACCTCCCGATGCCGGTGGACGGCGCCATCCTGGAGTGGACCACCCACTCGACGCGGCCCGAAGCCCTGCTCCTGGTGGCCGGCTGGACCGACGCGCCACGGCTCTACCGCTACGACGGCCACTTTCTCCAGGACACCGGGCTGGCGCCCCGCTCACCGGTGGACTTCGGCGACGTGCACGCCCGCACCCTGTACGCGCCCGCGCAGGACGGGACGCCGATCCCGCTCACCGTCATCCACCACAAGGACCTGGAGCTGGACGGCGACAACCCGGCCGTGCTCACCGGCTACGGCTCCCACGGGTTCATCGACCTGCCGGAGTTCCGTCCCGAGATGCTCGCCTGGTACGAGCGTGGCGGCGTCTACGCCGTCGCGCACCTGCGCGGCGGCGGCACCTACGGCCGCGAATGGCACGAGGCCGGGCGCGGCGAGCGCAAGGAGGCCACCATCACGGACTTCATCGACTGCGCCGAGCATCTCATCGCCCTCGGCTACACCCGTCCGGGACGGCTGGCCGGCGAGGGCGTCAGCAGCGGCGGCATCCCCACCGGCGGCGCGCTGGTGCGCCGCCCCGATCTGTGGGCGGCCATGGCGATGCACGTGCCGACGGTGAACACCACGCGCAACGAGTTCACCGACAGCGGGCCGGTCAACGTGCCGGAGTTCGGCAGCGTCACCACCGAGGAGGGCCTGCGCGCCCTGCTGATCATCGA
This sequence comes from Streptosporangium album, assembly GCF_014203795.1. Lineage (NCBI taxonomy): Bacteria > Bacillati > Actinomycetota > Actinomycetes > Streptosporangiales > Streptosporangiaceae > Streptosporangium > Streptosporangium album. The sequence goes on from NZ_JACHJU010000008.1 coordinate 132,912, forward strand.
CGCCTACCTGCGGGTCCGGGACGGCGTGCCGTACCCGGCGGTGCTGCTGACCACCGGCCTGCGCGACGCGCGGGTGCCGCCGTGGCAGCCGGCGAAGCTGGCCGCTCGCCTGCAGGCGGCCACGGCCTCCGGCCGGCCGGTGCTGATGCGCGTCGAGGAGCGCGGCTGGCACGGCGCCGGCTCGACCAGCGACCAGGAGCAGGCACTGCTCGCCGATGTGCTGGCCTTCATCCTGCACGCGTCCGACGGGTCATGATGACGACAGACATGTCGGGTACGGCACACGCACGCGCCCTCAGCCACCTCACAGCCCGGTCGATCCCGGCCTGCGTGTGACGCTCAACCTCCATCCCGACCGCCTGGTGGGCGAGCTGGCGATCCTCGACAGGCTGGCAAGGACGGCGTCTACCTGTCCCAGTTCGTCACCGGGACCGGCAACGGCGGCCTGACCGCCCATCCCGGCGGGGACAGGTGGCGCTGGGAGAGCCGCATCTTCGCGCGGGCGCCTACGACGAGGCGCCCGCGCGACAAGGTTGAGCAGACCGTCACCGCGTGGGTGGCGGCGCGCCGTCACGACGTCGTCTACCGCGGCAAAGCCGTCAAAGGGTCGTGGTGGCGGGCGCTCGCGACCAGAATCGAAGCGCACACCGATGAAGGGTCGGTAGACGACGGGCTGAAGCCCCCCGCGCGCTGGGGGTCCCGGTAGCAATGAAGAAATTTCCAACGAAGTAGCTTCTGACCTGCGGTAACCCCGGACTCTTTGGCTAAGGTCTCGATTCGCTTACGGTGCGGATCATGAGCGACGACGACCCTTGAGTTCAGCGGGGGCGTCGGCGTTGGGTGGGGTCGGCTTCAGCGGTTACGCGGGCGGAGGTCTCTTCACTGAGCCGCACGTAGCGGCCGAGGCTGGCCAGATGCTGGTGGCGGCTCTTGGCCTGCAGCTCCGGCGCGGTGCGGCCGGCTTGGGCCAGATGCTGGAGTGCGCTGTGGCGGAGCTGGTGCAGCGTCCAGCCCTGCCGGTGCGGGTCGAGTTGGGCCGAGGCGGTCTTGAACAGGTATTCGGCGCGCGGGTAGGACAGCCGCCCGCGCCCGGTGGCCGGGTCGATGTCGGCGGCCGCGGGCGTGCGCGGTCCGGATGCGGGGGCGCGCCGGTCGGCCAGGAACACCGGTCCCGTGGTACGGCCGGCCAACAGGCGGGGCAGCAGCCTGGCGGTGGGGGTGGCCCAGTGCACATACTCGATGGCGCCGCCCTTGGAGACGACGCGGGCGCGGCGGAATTCCAGGTCGAGGTCCTCGACGTTGAGGGTGAGGATTTCCTCGGCGCGGGCGGCCGTGTCGTAGAGGAGCCTCCACAGCAGTCGTTCCCGCAGGGCGTGCGCGGGGTCGGTGAAGAGCGTCTCCAGCCGGGCGCGCGGAATGGCACGGTCGCCGCGGCGGGCGGGCTTGCGGCGCTCCAGGCGCCGGGCCGGGTTGGTGGCCAGCAGCTCGTGACGCTGGGCCCAGGTGGTGAAGGAACACAGGGCGGACAGGTGCCGGTTCCAGGTGGCAGCGGCTGCGGCTGCGGCTTTCCAGCGGTCCATCACCGCGGCGTAATGCTCGGGGGCCAGGGCTGCGACGGGATGTGCCGGGCCGGTCACGGCGGTCAGCCGGGCGAGGGTCTCGGCGTAGCCGGCGCGGGTAGTGGCTGCGGTGATGGAGGCGAGGAAGCGCTCGACCGCGGCCATCGTCGTCATGCCGCTCGTCGCGCCGACCGCGGTAGGGGCCGGGTCGGGCTGGCCGGGGAAGGCCACGACGGACATGGGCACCCTCTGCCAGGCGATGTGACACATAACGTGGTCGAGTCGCTCGCGCGGCGGCGGACGCCGAGCTGGGCTGACACGACCCGACGAAGACCGGTGTGACAGATAATGCAAGTTCTGTGTCACACTTGCTGCGCCGACCTACCATGATCATCATCGGATCCCGGCTGCTGTGCACACGCTGCCGTGGCCGAAGTTCTTGCCCGATGACATCTGGTCGGTGCCACAAGCTGCGGTGCTGCGGTTGGCCAACCAGTTGGCGGTGTTTCCCTGCCGTGCTGGATGGGCGGCGGGCGCAGACCCAGAGCGATCATTAAAACTCAAGCCCGCCCAAGGGAGGATCCGGTCGATGACGTTCACGACGGAGAAGTACGCGACTGTCCGCGGGCTGCGTCTGGCCTGGCTGGGTGCGGGCGGGGACCGCCCGTCCGGGGACGGGGTGGTGCTGGCGCTGCACGGGCATTTCGGGCGGGCGCGCATGTTCGCGTCCCTGGCTGGCGCGCTGGGCCCGCGCCACCGCGTGATCGCCCTGGAGCAGCGCGGGCACGGGCACTCCGCCCGCGGCGATGGCGACTTCGGTCCGGATGCGTACGTGGCCGATGCCGCCGCGTTCCTGCGCGGTCTCGGCCTGGGGCCGGTGGTCGTGCTGGGCCACTCCATGGGCGGCGTGGTCGCGTTCCGGCTGGCCGCCCGGTACCCAGAGCTGGTCAGGGCGCTGGTCGTGGAGGAGGGCGGGGCGTTCAACCGCCCGCCTGACGTGCCGCACCCCGTGTTGGACGTGAGTGGGTGGCCGCGCCGCGCCGCCACCCTGGACGAGTTGCGCCGTGCCATCGAGGCGCTCGGCATCCCCGACGCCGGCTACTTCCTGGAGAGCGCTGTCGAGCACCGCGACGGCTGGGGGCTGCTGTTCGACTACGACGACATGATGGCCTCGCAGCGGGCGCTCGTCGGCGACTGGTGGGCGGACTGGCTCGGCTCGGACTGCCCGGCACTGCTTATCCACGGGCTGGACAGCTTCGTCTTGCCTACCGCCCTGGCCAGGCAGATGGCCGCGCGCCGGCCCGGCACCGTGCTACGCGAGTTCGCGGGCTGCGGCCACTGGGTGCACGACGACGATCCCGTGAGGTTCGCCTATACCGTCCGCGAGTTCCTGGACGGCCTGTGAGGTGCGTTCAGGTGGAGGGAGTGGACCTGTAACGATGGCTACTCCGTGCACGGGTCATTCTTACGCCGCCTCTTCCAGGGGGTGCCACCGGAATACGGCAGATTCGGGCCGCCGAGCCTCTGAACTGTGACGTTGTAAGCCCAGCCGCCCGTCGTCCGGAAACGTACACATTCTCGGACGACGGGCTCACCTACGCGAATGCCGTCCGAAAATCTACGTCCAAGAAGCCCCTGCCGCTCGACGGCCCATGCCAGCCGTATTCCGGTGGCACCCCAAGTACGAGCTGATCGAGGCGGAGAAGGCCAACCACGCGATCGCCCGGATGTGCTCCTGGCTGAAGGTGTCGCGCTCGGGCTACTACGAGTGGCGCGAGCGGCCGGCCTCGGCCACCGCGCAACGCCGGGCACTGCTGGTCCGGCTGGTGGCGGAGATCTTCGCCGACTCACACGAAACGTACGGCTACCGGCGGGTGCACGCCGCGCTGCTGCGCCGTGGCGAGCATTGCTCGGCCGAGTTGGTGCGCGCCCTGATGCGCGAGCAGGGTCTGACCCCGGCCCAGGTGCGGGCCTTTCGGCCGATCACCACCGTGCAGGGCGCCTTTCGCGGTATCCCCGACCTGGTTAGACGCGATTTCACCGCCGAGCGGCCCGGCACCAAGCTGGTCGGCGACATCACCTCATGGGAGAGCCACAGGGGATCGGGCAGGGTGCAGGTCGAGCTGTCGGCGGGTGACCACTCAGACATCACCGACTTTGTTTGAAGTCTTCATGTAGACGGTGGCCCCGCCGGCTGCTGGGTCTGCAGCCAGCTGGTGAGGTGTCGCGCCGCGAGCGCTATCCATGAGGGTGCTGCGCAGGCCCTGTGCTCGAACATCGGTCACATCACTTGAGGAGGGCCTGTTGCGCATCACCTGCGGGATCGACTGGTCGGAGCGACACCACGACATCGCGTTGCTCAACGCCGACGCTGCGATCGTGACCAGAGCCAGGATCGGTGACGACCTGGCCGGCTTTCGGCGATTGACTGAACTACTCGCCGAACACGCTGGGCCTGACGGGCCCACCTCCATCGAGATCGCCATTGAAACAGACAAGGGTCTGCTGGTCGCGGCCCTGGTGGCGGCCGGGTTCACCCTGTTTGCGATCAACCCCAGGGCGGTGGCCCGGTATCGGGAACGGCACGGGCAGGCCGGCGGTAAATCCGACCCTGGCGACGCCGCGGTCCTGGCCGACATCTTGCGCACCGACCGTCATCGGCACCGGCCGTTGCCCGCCGACACTAATCTCGCCCGCGGGGTGAAGGCGGTCGCTCGCCAGCATCAGGAAGCCATCTGGGCGCGGCAACAGACGGTGAACCGGCTGCGCTCGCTGCTGCGCGAGTTCTACCCGGCCGCGCTGGCGGCGTTTCCGATCCTGACCCAGCGTGCGGCATTGACGGTGCTGCGGGCCGCGCCCACGCCGCAAGCCGCGGCGAGGTTGACACCCAGCCGGATGGGGACGCTTTTGCGCAGGGCCGGGCGGCGTATCGATTCAGGGCTGCCGGAGCGTCTGTCGACTCAACTGCGCCAAGAGCAGCTGCGTCAGCCCGCCGAAGTGGAGCAGGCCTTCGGAGTTGCCGCCGCCGGCCTCATCGACGTCATCGTCGCCATGACCGGCGCCATTGACGCGCTGCAAGAGCAGCTCACCGGCCTGTTCACCCGCCATGACCAGGCTCAGATCGTCACCAGCATGCCAGGCCTGGGCACTGTGCTCGGCGCGCGAGTCCTGGGCGAACTCGGTGATGACCGCAGCCGCTTCACCGACATCGCCGGGCTGCGCGGCTTCGCGGGTACCGCTCCCATCACCCGCGCATCAGGCAAGACGAAGATCGTCTCAGCCCGGTATATCCGCAACCAGCGCCTGGCCGACGCCTGCCACTGGTGGGCCTTCGCCGCGATCACTAAATCGGCCGGCGCCCGAGTTCACTACGACCAGCGGCGAGCCGCCGGAGACACCCATAACGGCGCCCTGCGCAACCTGGCCAACAAGCTGCTGGCCAAGCTCTGGCACTGCCTGCACAACGGCGTGCTCTACGACGAAGCCACCGCTTGGCCCACACCTAGGGAAAAGATTGAATCAGCCGCCGCTTGACATCTCACCCACGTGAGGTGTCTACATCCCCACATGGGAGGGCTTCCTCTACTTGGCGACCGTGATCGACTGCCACAGCAAGGCGGTCATCGGCTGGGCGATGGCCGACCACTATCGCACCGAGCTGATCAAGGACGCGATCCGGATGGCGGCCGCCACCGGCCTGCTCCAACCGGACGCGGTCTTCCACTCTGAGGTGCTCCAAAGGTTCCGGACAGGCCGGTGCTCTGGCCATCAGAGTGATCAGTCAACACGACGGAAGGCCGCGCGGTAGTCCCTCGGGCGTCGTCCGGTGTGCTTGGCGAAGAGGGCAGCGAACGTGCTGGGGTCCTGGTATCCGACCGCGGCGGAGATGCCAGCGACGGTTCGGTTCGTGGTCTCAAGGAGGTGGCGGGCGCGACGGACACGCGACGACTGCAGGTACTCCAGCGGGCTCTGGCCGGTTTCGTCCGCGAAGCGCCGCAGCAGCGTCCGAGTGCTGACCTTGAACGTGTCTGACAAAGCGGCGAGGTCGTATCGGGCGGCAAGGTTTTGGTCGAGCCGTCGCATGACCTTGTGGGAGAACTCGTTTCCGGGCTGCGGAAGAAATTGCGCGTCAACGTATGGAGTCTGGGACGATCGCGCATCGTCGACGAGCGCCACCCGTGCGGTTGTCCGTGCCACGCTGGCACCGCTGTGTTGGCGGATCAGATCCAGCGCGAAGTCGTACATGGCACTGAAGGCCGCCGTTGTCGTCACCCCTGTGTCGGTGACGACCAGACGCTCAGGTCGGACGTCAGCGTCCGGACAGCGTCGAGCCAGTTCGTCCGCGAGGAGCCAGGCCGTCGTAGCACGGCGTCGGTTGAGGAGTCCAGCCTCGGCGAGCAGGAACGCACCGACACAGATCGAGACGACGACAGTGCCCGCAGCAGCGTGTGAGCGGATCGCCGCAATTTCAGGAGCGAGGGGTGCGAGCTTCGCGTCCACGTCGAGGCCCGGCACGAGCTCGAACCCTGGCACGACAAGGACGTCTACCTCGCGCAGCGGTGAGACGTCCAACGCCGCACCACCCGATGCGGCGACACGACGACGAGGCGAAACGATCGACACCTCGTATCCGGAGCTGTCCGGTCCGGCAACGTGCGTGGCCATCGTCAAGAGATCGGGTACGCCGAACACCTCGGACGCGAAGCAGCCTGGATAGGCCAGGACACCAACCCGCAGCGCGCTCACGCTCGCCTCCTCATCGCCGACTTCTGGCGAGATTACCCGCATACATGGCGATCTGGCCTCTCACCTTGTGCTGGGGCAACGGTCCACGCTGTCACCATGAGCGCTGCCAGTGGAGGACTTGACGACATGATCACGGATTTCTCCCGCCGACTCGTGGATGTGGAGGGGGTGGTGAAGACGGTGTACGCCGCGGGTTCCGGGCCGGCCGTCGTGTTGATGCCGGAGATGCCCGGCATCAGTCCTGACGTCCTTCGACTGGCGCGGTGGGTGCGGGATTCGGGCTTCACCGTCTATGTCCCCTCACTTTTCGGGATCGATGGTGCCTATCCCACGGCCGAGGGCGGTATGGAGGTTTTCCGCCGCGCGTGTGTCAGTGCCGAGTTCCGCGCGTTCGCCGGGGGCGGCACCAGCCCGGTCACGGCATGGCTACGTGGGCTCGCGCGCCAAGCCCATGCCGAATGCAGCGGTCCGGGAGTCGGCGCGATCGGACTGTGCTTCACCGGCAACTTCGCTCTCACGATGGCGCTTGAGCCGGCTGTCATCGCGCCAGTGGTCAACCACCCGTCGCTGCCGCTGGACGACCCTGCCGGACTCGAGATCAGCGACGAGGACGCACGCGCGGTCCGAGACCGCATCGCGCGCGACGGACTGAAGGTTCTTGCCTACCGCTTCGACGACGACCGCTGGTGCACCGGCCAGCGCTTCGCCGCCTACCAGGCGCTCCTCGGCGACGCCTTCGACGGCCGTGTTCTTCCGGGCAGTTCCGCGAACACCAGCCCGCCACCGTTCTTCGGCGACGTGGTCGGGACCCCCCACAGCGTTGTCACCGCCCACCTCGTCGACGAGGACGGACATCCCACGCTGAAGGCCAGGGACGAGATCATCGCCTTCCTGACCGACCGCTTGAGCCCGTTCGAACATTCCGAGACGACATCCGACTGAGCGGCACAACGGTCGCCGGCGCAATCGGCGATCAGATCCGGGCATCGTGTCCGGCGCAGACTGTCGGCCTGGGCGTGGATGTCCGAGGTCTCACGAGTGGGTCGGGACCGAAATGACGAACCGGAAGATCGTTCGCCGGTGCAAAGGTGATCGCTCCCGACTGCTTGAGCGGAGGCCGGGGCATGTGCGCGGGGGCGTGTGCGCTCTTGGGCGTGACCGGGTCGCCGCGCCCGCCACACCCTCCGCACGGCCGTGTTGCGGTGAAGGACGGGAGACAGCCAGGCGTCCTTCGGGCGGTGCAGGGCTCGGACGGCGTGATGCGGGAAACGATCATGGCTTTGGCGGGAAGCGATCTTCCGAACCTCTCATGCGTCCCAGGCCAGCCCTACTCGTGAACACCCGGACCCCGCAACAAGTCCAGGACGAGTATCTGAACCAGCAGTCCGCAGCGTGAATTAACCGTAGAGCAGCTGTCCGGAATCTCTGGAGCACCTCAGGGCGCGCTGGCGGACACTTCTGGGAGTCCCTCTCTGTCAGACTGCTGTGAGACATAGACGTATGAGTCATTTTGATGTGAAGCAGGGCGAGACGGGACCACCAAGACAGTGACAATGACCTTCGCTGATCAGACCGCCATGACGGGGCAAAATGGTCACGTGACCGATAAGCGGCCGAGCCGGCCGGTGCGCCGGACGTTCACCGCGGCCTACAAGACGCGGATCCTCGCGGCCTACGACGCGCTGCCCGAGGGCAGCCCCGAACGCGGTGCCCTGCTGCGCACCGAGAAGCTGTACCACTCGCATATCGAGCACTGGCGCAAGCAGCAAGACAACGGAACCCTGGCCGCGTCGACCGGTAAACCGAAGAAGGACGCCGAATCGGAGGAGTTGGCCCGGCTGCGGGCCGAGAACAAGAAGCTCAAGGCGGACGCGGCCAAACTCGCGGCGCGAAACGACAAACTCGCCGGTGAACTCGGAAAGACCAGGACAGCGCTGGACATCGCGGGAAAAGCATTCGCGCTGCTGGAGAACATCTCAAGCAGCGCGGACTCCGACGAGAGCTGAACCAGGCCCTCGATGAGTATTTCCCCGGCCTGGAAGCCGCCGTCGGCACGCAGCACGCGTGCCGGATCCTCGGGAGATCCCGCGCCGGCGTGTATCGGAAACGCCATCCCCGGCCGCGCGTGGCGCGTGAGCGCACGCCGTTTCATCATCCGGCCGAGTTGTCGCAGGAAGAACGCGCGCACGTGCTGGCGGTGCTGGACTCGCCCCGGTTCGTCGACCGGTCCCCGGGCCAGGTGTGGGCGATCCTGCTGGATGAGGGCACCTACCTGTGCTCGCAGGCCACCATGTACCGGCTCCTTCGCGAACGCGGCTCCTCCGGCGAGCGCCGCGCCCAGGCCGTCCATCCGGCGAAGAAGAAACCCGAACTGGAAGCCGACGGGCCGAACCAGGTGTGGTCCTGGGATATCACGAAACTGAAAGGACCTTCGCGCGGCGTCTACTATCTCCTGTACGTCATCATCGATATCTTCTCCCGTAAAACCGTCTGGTGGGAGATCTGGCCGACGGAAACAGGAACCCTTGCCAGAGAGTTCATCGAGCACGCCATTGAGGTGATCTCAGCGACTTTCATTTCAAGTAGCCGTGTTCGAAATGGGTGAGAACGAGCGCGGCTTTGACGATGTCGCCGATTCTGCTGGGGCTGGCGGTGATGCGCTGGAGGGTGCGCCAGCGTTGTGTGAGCAGGGCGAAGCCTCGTTCTCCCAGGCAGCGCAGGGCGCGCAGGAGTGCGTTGCGGGTGCGGGTGTCGAGGTCGAGGGGCCGGCCGTCGGAGGGTTGTTTGACCGGGGTGAGAATGCCGATGCCGGCGCCGTCGTAGCCGGAGTCGGCCAAGGTGGGCAGCACGGCCCCGGCATGTTGAGGATTTGATCGGGTTTGATTCTTTGCGTGTGACCGGTGCCGACCTTCGCGGCCGGTAATCTCTGCCCCAATCCGGGCATGAGAGGGGGCACGACTCCCCAAGATCGGGGTTCTCACACCAACCGATCTCCAGGGGGAATCGTGCCCGCTGCCGCCCTATCATCGCCGACCAGCCCCGCCCGAGGTGCCGGCTTGGGTCATGACGTGCCATCCGGTCGTGGTGGTGAGGGCGGGCTGAGGGCGCGATTCCGGGTTATCTGTGACAAACGGGCCGTCTACAACACGCTGCATTCCCTGGAGTCGATTTTGGCGGTGGCCGCGTTCGGTACGGCGACGGTGGGAGGGGACACGGTGACCGCGATCAGCCACTGGGCCGATGATGCCCCGCAGGAGATCTTGGCCGGGCTGGGGTGCAGGCGCGATCCGTTCACCGGTCGGCACTATCCGCCCAGCGAACGCACCCTGCGCCGGGTCCTGGCCCAGACCGACGGGGACGAGCTGGACCGGCAGACCTGCTCCTACCTGGCCGGCGGCCACGACGTCCGCGATCTGTCGGCACCGGGCCACGGGGAACGGGCCGGAGAGCGGGACGGGGGCGATGGCCGGGAAATTCCCGCCGAGCTCCGCGTCGGTCAGGGCTGTGAGCGTGAGGGGCGCCGGGCCGCTCAGCGGACGCGGGAGCGTCCTCGGCCTGCGGGGATGCTGGAGGCAGGCGCGGCTGACGGCAAGACCGTGCGCGGCGCGGGCCATGGGCAGGCGAGCGCACCGCAACTGCTGTCGTTGCTGCATCACCGCCGTGGCGTGGTGCTGGGTCAGCGGCAGATCGCCGACAAAACCAACGAGGTGCCCGAGCTCGCGCCCCTGCTGGCCGACGCCTTGTGCGGCAGCGACGTGGCCGTTATCACCGCGGATGCGTTGCACACCGCCCGCGAAAGCGCCCGGCAGATCAGCGAGGACTTCGGCTGCTACTACGTGCTTGTCCTCAAGGAGAACCAGCCCAGTCTCCTGGCCGCGGCCCAGGCCCGGCTCGCCCCTGGAACGGATGCAGACCACGAGCGGGCCGGCACCGGGCACACCGAGGCCGACCGAGGCCACGGCCGCATCGAAAGCCGCACCATCCGCACCGCGCTCGCCATCGGTCTGGACTTCCCGCACGCCGCACAGCTCTTCCGGATCGTGCGACACGTCGCCGACCTGGACGGCCACGGCACCAGCAAAGAGGTGGCCTACGGGATCACCAACGCGCCCCCGGACGTGGCCGGTCCCGCGCATCTGAGCACCTACGTTCGCCAGCACTGGAGCGTGGAAAATTCCGAGCACTACGTCCGAGATCGCACCTTCCACGAGGACGACTGCCAGGCCAGAACCGGACAGCTGCCTCACGTCCTGGCCACCCTACGCAACCTGGTCATCAGTACGTTTCGTCAACGCGGTCATGTCAACATCGCGCACGCCCGCAGGCATTACACCCACGTCCCACAACGACTCCTCACGCTGTTCACCCTGTGAACGCGGTATCAATCGGACCAGCCACACTCAAATCCTCAACATGCCGGGGCCGTGAGGTGGGCAGCCCGTCGGCGGCGGCCTTGTACAACGCTCCCAGGACGTGTGCGCGGGCGGCGGTCAGGTCGTGAACCGATCCGGGTTCGACCTCGGACACCCACAGCGGCAGGCCGCAGGGCGCGGACAGGGCCTGGATGTTGCCGCCGTGGTGGTGGGCCTTTCCGGAGTACCACAGGTCGATGGGTTCGCCTTTGACGCTGATGGTCTTCTCCCGGCAGCGGTCGGTGGCGATGACGGTGCCGTCCAGGATCAGGTGGGTGAGGCCCTCGTCGACAGCGCGTTGCAAGGCGTGGTGCAGGTCGGGTGCCTGGTCGGCCAGGACGTCGATGACCTCGTCGATGTAGCGGTAGGCGGTGGCGCGGGAGATGCCGTGGTCGCGGCCGAGGGCGGCCCGGTCGGTGCGGTCGCGGAACCAGCGCAATCCCATCACCGCCTGCTCAAAACAGGTCAGAGCCCTGGAACCCGAACGGGTGCCCAGTCGGCGGCGTTCGGCCGCCAGCAGCAGGGAGAGATGGCAAACCAGTTCCCGAGGGACGTCGAGCGTGGCACGATAGGTGATCACGTGGGGCTTTCTGGGCTGAAGAAGACTTGTGGTGAGACCTCTTCTACCGAAAGCTCCACGCCTATTTCAGG